>CAYGXH010000657.1:0-1505 GCA_964353675.1 uncultured Chlorobiaceae bacterium | reverse complement strand
TCTTCATTGATCTGGACACCTACTTTTGGAGTTCCACAGAGGACGATCCACTGAACGCTAGATCCATACTCCTTGTTCATGATAATGGCTACGTCAACATTTCGGGCACCTTCATGGAGTTCGGGTTAAGTGTTCGATGCATTAAGGACACAGGTGTAGTAAACCATCCACCTAATCAACCTTCTGATCCGAATCCATTAGATTATGCGGCTGGGGTCGATACGAATATTACTATATCATGGGTATGTACAGATCCAGAGGGCGATCCACTATTATATGATGTATATTTTAGTGAACAATTTCCTCTAATCAAAGTATCTTCCAATCAAACGGATACATATTTAGAGAGGAATGGTTTGAATGAAGGGTGGCCATATTTTTGGCAGGTTGTTGCAAAGGACGATCATGGTAATTCGACAAGCGGTCCTATTTGGTACTTTCATACTACGGGTATGGGATCGCCATGCGTAGGAGAAGCACCTGTTGATTATGAAGGTAAAACATATAATACTGTAATGATCGGGCCTCAATGTTGGCTGACAGAAAATCTTGATGTGGGAACAATGATCAATGGCAACCAGGAATCATCTAATAACTATTCTATTGAAAAGTATTGTTACAATGATGATACCTTAAATTGTAATATCTACGGGGGCTTATATCAGTGGAACGAAGCTATGCAATACGATCCAACTGAAAAGACCCAAGGGATCTGTCCACCGGGCTGGCATATACCTTCTTTTGAGGAATTTCTTGTATGCACTTTATGGGTAAATAGTAATGGGAATGCTTATAAAGCTATAGGACAAGGAATTGGAAAAGGTGCGGGAACAAATACGAGCGGATTCTCAGCTTTGCTTGCAGGTTATCGTACCGATCCAGGTTATTTCTATTGGTTAACTTACAATGCAATGATTTGGAGTTCAACAGAAACCGAAGATGAAATATCGGCAATAAGTTTTGGCTTTTCTTACAATGATAGCCTTATCATGTTCGACGATCATTACAAACAACGTGGATTAAGTGTGCGTTGCTTGAAGGATTAACGCAGGAAATAAATGTCATTAGTCAGTTGTCATTAGGGAGCTATGAGCGGAGAGCATAGAGCTTAGAGTATCAAACCCAGCGCTCATTGCTCACACCTCAGTGTCAGCAACCCTATCCTCTCTGCTCTAAGCTATATGCTAAATTGAATTTTGTCGTAATTTTGGCTTCCATTATTTTGTACAGGGGAAAAGAATTTTTTTCAATCAATAAATGATCTAATCAAAAAAGAGGGGAGTAACTCTATGAAAACCTTTCTTAAATTATTTCTCTTATCGATTGTGCTGGTAAATATAAATAACGCGCAAACAGAAGGCACGATTGAAGTCAATGCAGGATGGAACATGATCGGATCTCCATCTGATGGATTAGTCTCGGTCATAGTTAGATCCGAACCATCCGGCATAATAGTCTCACCTTTTTATGGCTATAATCCTGGAGGTGGGTATCAGGCAAAAGAT
>CAYGXH010000656.1:0-1506 GCA_964353675.1 uncultured Chlorobiaceae bacterium | reverse complement strand
AGAGTGTGCCTTGGGCCGACGGTGCGAAAGGGTTGCAAAGCTCCCCACCATATCATGAGATGCCTACCGAATAGGGGAATTTCTCTAATTTTCCCCTTCAGATGATTTCCTTATATAACTTTAAATGTAAGATAGTAAAAAACTTTAGGAAAATCATGCCTGGACCATTTTTAGATTTAATCCTTGAATCGCTGAAGGAGAGTGATAAGGATCAATTTCGCCAAAAAATGAAAACCTTAGAAAAGGATTTGACTGAAGAACGTATATCTAAGGGAGAAATGACCCGTGATATGATATTGAAGGCAGACCAGGCCCAGACTGGCCAGTATTATATCGACTACGAAGAGCGAAAGTTGGGGAAAGAGGAACAACCCCCCAAAGAGGAAGTTCCATCCGATGAAAAAGAGGCTATGACCAAATTTTTGGAGAAAATAAATCAATAAGGAGGAAGTAAAATGGCAGTAACATTAGGAACAATTTACGTTACACCAAAATTGATTGAGCTGGAGTTTACAAATGGTGATTTAAGCTCAGGTATTTTAACGGTAAATCATTCTTTAAGTAATAGCATTCCAATTGTGATCGTTTTGGACAATAACTATTATCAAATTATTCCCGACGAAATTACTTGGGTTTCAGCGACCCAGTTTACAGTTAATTTGGAATCTTTTAGTACACTTTCGGGAACGTGGCGACTTCGAGTTATAGGTTCGGACGATGAAAGTGCCTTGCTTTTGAACAAAACCTTTACGACTGACGTAACACCTAATCAAATTCGAAAGATTTGGGTTTATGAAGATAAATACGGGCTACGTCAAGAGTATAGTTCAGCTCAGACAATCGACATTAATACCAGTCCATACCTTGCGAGGTTGATTGGTGTAAGAACTGAAAATAATTAAGGAGGAAAAGAATGCGAGTAGCACATAGATTTTACGAAATAGAGACAATTCCTGTTAGTTTAGCGATTGATGGGGCTGTTGCTCCAGATGCGATAGCTACCTTGTCGAGCACTAATAAGGCTCAATATCGTGACTTTTCGGGAGCGGATTGGCAAGACTTGTTTTTCGAATGGCAAAAGCCATACTCTGTTAATACCACCGAGATTTATGTAAGGTTGGAGGGATGGATAACGTCTGCCACTGCACCAGTGAATACGGATGATTTAAAATGGAGAGTTAGAGGTTGCGCCATAGACCATAAAGGGTTACTAAGCACTGCTATGGGGGCTTGGACAACTTATTCAAACATCTTCGATTTAGGTTGGGCTCAATATATGAGATTTCAAACATCGATGTCTGAAGTGGTCGTAGCAGGAATTACAGCCGACACCGATAGCCAACGGTTGATATTCCAAATTCAGCGAGATCCAACTGATTCTTATGCTCAAAAAATCGGGATAGGAGCTATTTGTATCAAGTATTTTTCCAAAGAATTGTGTATGTAAGGAGATATTGATTGAGAAATGAAAAAGGATGTTTCGTAAAGGGAAGTGACGAAGGATTC
>CAYGXH010000655.1:0-1507 GCA_964353675.1 uncultured Chlorobiaceae bacterium | reverse complement strand
GAAGATTTTGATCTAAAATCAAAAAGACATTTCAAAACAGAGAATCAGCGTTTTTCTGTGATTTAGATCGATTTACTAGGCCTTATGGGTTAGCGAAATTTAACAAAATAAAACAACTATCTAAGGTCCACCTCACAGAGTATATCATCCTCCGATTCAACGACCGGCAAGGTTGGATTTTCAATAACATTGTTTTTCGGTTGATTTGAAAGTTCCTGAAATTGCAAGTCATTACAAGACACAGCCCGGGATTTGAACCTACAGCATTGGCTCTTTTAACAATATTTTGAATTGCAATGTAGGAGGACAATGATAAAGATATACTAATGTATTTTTAGATCGCTTTTACGGAACAGTCCAAGAAAATAATGGAAGGTCAAGGACCTTTAGTATTTTTTATTTATCCGGATTACAGCGCATCCTTCAGTATGAAAGTTAAATAATTATCCCTATCTATCAGGCTTAGCTTCGCTTTAGGATATGTGGCTTTCCATATTTGCGGAATTTTCAGTTTCGCTATTTTAGACCACTTGATTTCGTAACCATACAACCTTCCATCACGTTCTTCAACCATGTCAATTTCCTGGCCGTCATATGTCCGCCAGAAGTATGTTTCACATGTACGTTGTCGATACGCGTTGGCCTTTAACCGCTCCATCACAACAAAGTTCTCAAACAATCCTCCGACATCATTCCTATCCTCTAATTTATTGAACTGAGAAATAACAGCATTACGAACACCAACATCATAAAAGTAGTATTTCGCCTTACTTACAATTTCCTTACGGAGATTTCTGCTGAATGCGCCTATCCGTTTAATTACGAATCCTTTCTCCAGGATGTCCAGATATCTGGCTACAGTTTTGACATCCAACCTGACCTGTACCGCCAGTTCCGTCAGAGACACCTCGCTACCAATCTGAAATGCGAGAAGTTTCAGTAAATCGAATAATTGTTTAGAGCCCTTTATCCTTTCAATAGCGAGAATATCCTTCAGCAAGTAAGAATCGACAAGTTCCCGCAATAATACAATTTTCTCCTTTTTTATTTTCGTAGTGACGACTTCCGGATAGAGGCCATATAATAGGAATTGCTCCAATTGATCATGCAATTCATACTTATTATAAAGCGACTGGAGTTCCATAAGGGAAAGCGGATAAAGAACAACTGTTTTCTTCCTGCCAGTCAACGGTTCACCTACAGTTTGCGATAGATCAAAAGAGGATGAACCCGTAACGACTATTCTCAATTTCTGAATGTTATCCACTAATATCTTAAGTGCTATCCCGACATTTTTTATTTGCTGAGCTTCATCGATTGCAACCAGTTCGTATCCCTCGGCATATTCTGCCATTGATCTAAAGTCTTGTGAAGAAAAGAGATGCTGGACCCTGATGTTATCTCCGGAGTCTAACTTATATTTGAATTTTGTACGAGATAGAAAATCTTTTAGGAGCGTCGTTTTGCCAACTCTCCGTGCGCCGTATATTATCAGTACCTTCCCTGG
>CAYGXH010000654.1:0-1511 GCA_964353675.1 uncultured Chlorobiaceae bacterium | reverse complement strand
GGCTGGGATTGGGCGGTGCAAAAATAAGTCCAGAGCACCGTGCCAGCAAGTAAAAAAAATATCTTATTCATTCATTCCCCTTTATTTGAATGTTATTTACTATTAGTGACATTATTCTTGTTTGTGAATTATATAATGTACGTCGTCAAACCGATTCGGAGAAACATCGTTGTAAATTAAGATATACTTTCTATCGACAGATCATAGTGACATATACAATTCGCGATTGGCCCAATAGTATCGGTTTCGGTAATAATAATGCTGTCATTTCCGAGAAGAGCGACAGAAAATTTATATTTAGATGCGCTGCTCTCTAAAATATTTGTGTCCCAAATTGTAACACTATCACCAGAGATTGTTGTATATACAGAATCTTCTTGCGCAGACGCGCTGCCGACGATAAGCAATAAACAGGCAAGAATTACCATTATATGTATCAAGTGCTTCAACTTCATACACCCCCAAGTGCCTGAAAGTTCTTTTTAAAAGGTTGCCTCTTACGGATAATCTATTAAGATTTGACATCAGAATCAACCGCACGCAAGCGAAGGCGTACAAATAACGGTTGCCGATATAGGCGTTTTTAAGCTGTTTTAATATTGAGGTAACGTTTACCTACAAATCAACGCTATTATTTTCTGAATGACGATACTGTTAGCGGAAACAGCTAATTAAAAAAATCGGCTAGTTAAGTGTTATCTCAGTAATTAGCGCGATTTTTGATAATGAAATTTCCATGAATCCACTTGATTTGAAGCATTGCCAATGATTGTTGAATTCTAGGGAATAGGGGTCAATAATCTTGAAAAAGGTAGGGATTGTCTGTATCAATAACTTTGAAGGACTGCCGAATCTAGTTTGATTTTCGAAGAAATCATTCTTTCCGTACGTTGTGTGGCATGCCCGGGATTTGAACCTACAGCATTTGCTGTTTTTGCAAAATTATGGACCCGAAATGGGAGCAAGACCACAAGCTTGGGAATGACTAACTTATCATTGGTAGATAAATTGGGGGCAGATCAATGGGATAATTGTAAGATTTATTCGATGCCAAGAAAAGATTCAAAGTTTTCCGGAGTTATAAGTTTAGTACTATTTAAAGGGTAGGCGTTAATAAAAGTTTTTGGAAATCTTACCTTAGCTTTAGGATTCCATTTGATTTCAAATGCCGAGAGTTTACTGCTGGTTTCTTCTATATAATCAATCTCTTGCTGCATGGTTGTTCGCCAAAAATACCGCGACACATCCGCACCAGAATAATGTAAATATTTCATGCGTTCACTTATGAGTAAATTTTCCCACAAAGCGCCAATATCTGATCGGTTGTTGACTGCACTAAAATTACTAATAACCGCGTTACGTATGCCGTTATCATAGAAATATACTTTTTTCCCCTTCTTGATCTCATTACGAATATTGCGACTAAATGCCGGAAGCCGGAATACGACAAAAGCTTTCTCAAGAAGATCAACGTATTTTTCTACCGTCTCGTTATCGGCGCCAACCAACTG
>CAYGXH010000653.1:0-1513 GCA_964353675.1 uncultured Chlorobiaceae bacterium | reverse complement strand
ATTAACTTTGTGGCGCTCCTCGGCTGGAATCCGGGAACTGAACGAGAATATTTTTACATCGACGACCTGGTCAAAGAATTCTCACTTGAAGCGGTCAATAAATCCGGTGCAATATTTAACATCGAAAAACTAAACTCGATGAATTTCGGGCACCTAAGGAAAAAATCAGACGCTGAAATGCTGGCATTGCTCCGTCGTGCGCTTAAAGACGGCAACATCACACAGCAGCATTTATCCGATGAGTACCTTCTCGGAGTGATTGAGGCAATGAGACCCCGTATTACATTCATTAGCGATTTTTTAAATAATTCTCCGTACTTTTTCAATCCACCCTCAATATATGAAATTGACGTTGTTAAGAAACGGTGGAAGGATGATACACCTCAGCACATGAAAGTCCTGATCGAAGAATTTGATAAATTGGAAAAACCACAAAAATCTGACTACGAGTCGGCTCTTCACCGTGCGGCAGAGAAACTAAACGTCAACAGCGGTTTACCTGTTAAAGAGATGGCAAGCAACCTTATCCATGCCGTGCGCCTTGCTTTAACCGGTGTGGGTGGGGGACCCGGTCTGTACGACATCATCTATTTACTGGGAAAGACCGAAAGCATCAGGAGGATAGAGGCCGCAGTTAAAGCAATTAATCGGGCACATCAGATATAATACAGCATGCAAGACAACCAAAAAGATCAAACTGGCGCACAAAACGAACAGAAACCTCGTCAAACAAATTTCATCCGTGATATCATAGACGAGTATCTGAATACGACGAAGCCCGGCGACAGGATTCATACCCGTTTTCCACCTGAGCCGAACGGATACCTGCATATCGGGCATGCAAAAAGTATCTGCCTGAATTTCGGAATTGCCCGCGATTATTACGGCCTCTGCAATCTGCGGTTCGACGATACGAATCCTAGTAAGGAAGATATCGAATATGTAGATTCAATCAAGGAAGATGTCAAATGGCTCGGTTTTTCCTGGGACGATAGGGAATATTACGCTTCCGATTACTTCGCACAATTGTACAAGTATGCCCTGAAGTTAATTGAAAAAGGGAAGGCGTTTGTATGCGATTTGACCGCGGATCAGATTCGTGAACACCGCGGCACACTGACCGATCCGGGGAAAGAAAGTCCCTACCGCAATCGCTCGATAGAAGAAAACCTTGATCTTTTCCAACGAATGCGTAACGGTGAGTTCCCCGATGGATCACGTACACTGCGGGCAAAAATTGATATGGCATCACCAAACGTCAATATGCGTGATCCGGTCATGTACCGGATTCTCCGGGCAACGCATCACCGCACGGGTGATAAATGGTGCATCTATCCGATGTACGACTGGGCACACGGTCAGTCTGATTCGATTGAACGTATCACTCATTCCATCTGTACATTGGAATTTGAAGATCACAGACCGCTCTACGACTGGTTCCTCGATAACATCGAGGTTTACCATCCGCGTCAGATTGAATTTGCACGCTTGAATCTCGGCTACACCGTTATGA
>CAYGXH010000652.1:0-1521 GCA_964353675.1 uncultured Chlorobiaceae bacterium | reverse complement strand
TCCAGTATCCTTTATATGGTTCAAGAAATTCTGATGGTTCATATCCGGATTTGTACTCAAAGAAATCACTCTCGATGATCCCAAACGGATTTGTTTGAACTTCAGAAATGGGGAGTACTTTACTTAGAGTACCTATGAGGTTCCAGCCTTCCTTGACTTCAAGCGTATCGATTAGCCGTTCCTGACCGGAAAAGTAAATCGAGTCTTGGGGTAAGATAAAGTTTAACCAATAACCTGTTCCGGTTGTGAGTGTACCTTTCATTACATAACCGAGGGTTGGATCAAAAATATAAGCGTAGTTACTTGATGATGGGAATATAGTATTTACATCCCCGGCCTCTATTTCATATGGCAATGAAACTAGATTCCATCCTTTTAGGAATAAGAATGAGGCCCTCAGTTTGGGTTGATTAGCCACTATGAATAAGCTGGCTATTTCCGGATTTGTAATGAGGGTGCTGTCGTTAGTTTTCATATCAATGGTTGTCCCATGCATATCATCAAGAATTACCGAACCTTGATATGAATTAGTGATCATTTCTTTGGGCCATGATATTGTGATAGGATATCCCGAAGCTCCCGGTATAATTTGTACTTTATAAGTGTCAGCTTGCATCGTATCAATAAAACCCCGGATATCATTCCACGAGCCGTTACCGTAGAGATTTGGATTTTTTTCGGGATTTACGAATCGGGCATCGATAAAGTTCGGAGCCAATGGCGGAAGCTCACGTTCTCCTTCCTTCTTGTCGATTTCCGTAGCAGAGGGATCAATTCCCCATATACCAGATGCAGCCCCATTTCGCGTTCCGAAGTTTAGTGTGAGAGATGGAATTCTTGTGTCATCATGGATTGTAATTGGTATTCGAATATAATGTCCCGGCTGAATATTCCCAAAATTGATATTAGAAATAACTTGATCACTTGAAACTAAAATATCTGTGTACTCACCAGATGGCGGTGCGGTCTGTGTCCAACCGGGTAAAATCTGTTCTCGAATCGTGTAAATTCCAACGGGTAGGTTTTTAAAATTATAATGCCCGGCAACATCCGTTATCGCGCTATCTATTTGGTTTCCCTGATAGAATAAGTTTATCTTCCAGCCAGCCAATCCCGGTTCATTGTTGTTCCACGTAGTGTCGGTATTCAGGTCATCGAAGACCATCCCAGATATTGTGCCAATTTTAATATCTTCTGCAAACTTGGCAGAGATTGTATGGTCAGCAGTTACATTTGTGAATGTATAATGGATTAAGGAATCCGGTACATGGACTCCGTCTACGAAGACGCTATCAATATGATAACCAAAATCGGGTGATATGGTGAAGCTTGTGTCTGTACCGTAATTGATTGAGATTAACCCACCCGGTGTTATTGTGCCGTTTGGACCGGCTGTCGCAGTAATCGTATATTTGTTTATGGATAAATATGCCGTGATAGTATGCGGTGTACTGACACCGATGAACGTGAAGCTAAGCAGAGAATCGACTTTCACTCCGTCTACAACAATACTGTCTGTAT
>CAYGXH010000651.1:0-1524 GCA_964353675.1 uncultured Chlorobiaceae bacterium | reverse complement strand
CACTGGAATACCTGAACCCTTGTGGAAGCGTTTTGCCATCCTGATAGTTTGTTTTTCTCCAGTATGCAAATTCTGGCTCAATGATGTAATAGGATTTATATTCCTTTGCATGCCGGCTTTCATCTTCGGTGATAAGGACTTCATGGAGTTTTTCACCGGGCCGAATTCCTATTTGTTCTACTTTGGCACCAGGTGCTGCTACATTAGCGAGATCCGTTATTCGCATGCTTGGAATTTTTGGAACAAATATTTCGCCACCTTTCATCAGTTCGAGGCTTTTAATGACAAACCTGACTCCCTGATCAAGGGTAATCCAGAATCTTGTCATCCGTTCATCGGTGATAGTAATAATCCCTGTTTTCGCCTGTTCCATAAATAAGGGAATGACGCTTCCCCGACTACCCACTACATTACCATACCTGACAACACTGAATTTTGTTTTCCTTAATCCGGCATAGGAATTTGCCTGGATGAATAATTTTTCTGCGACCATTTTTGTCGCACCATAAAGATTCACCGGGTGGACTGCTTTGTCGGTACTTATTGCCATTACTTTTTCAACTGAATTATCAATTGCAGCATCAATTATATTGACCGATCCATCAATATTTGTTTTTATTGCTTCGATTGGGTTATATTCGCAGGTTGGAACTTGTTTTAATGCAGCAGCATGAATTACAATATCTACACCATTCATAGCACGGTTGAGACGGTTTTTATCCCGCACATCGCCGATCAAAAACCTGAGGCGATCATCTTTAAACGTATTATGCATCTCCATCTGGAGAAGTTCGCCCCGCGAAAAAATCCGAAGGTTTTTAGGATGGTAATCTGTTGTCAGGATCTCAGTAAATTTTTTACCAAACGATCCTGTACCCCCTGTAATAAGGATCACTTTCTCTTCAAATATTGACAATTTCTGCTCCTCCCATCGATATAGTCAGTTTGGGTTCATATTTATTAATAATTCATCAGAGAACTGATATATCCATTACTTCAATTGCATAAAACTAAGAAATTTTAGATATTATCCCCCTTTTAACTGTACCGAATTCGTTTGAATTCGTTCAAACACCATCAATGAATCTTGGTTAAAAAAATCTTCTCTAGGAATACTTCCATCATATGGGAAGATGCGTTTCACTAACAAAAAACCGTTTCTATTAAATTCATATTCCCAGAATCTCGGATAGGAATGACCCCATTCACTGATGATCAGAATTATATATCTTTCACTTAGTTTGCACATATGCCCGACGATGTCAAATGACGGATGAACAAGCTCGATTGTTGCACCGAGCGTATATACCAGATCAAAACCCTTTCTTTCTGCTATCAATTTTGGGAGGACATCTTCAAAACTTCCCGTTATGAGATTAACATCATCAAGATCAAAGTGTTCCTTTCCATATTGGATTGCAGCTGGAGCAATATCAACACCGTGAAGATCTTTGAATCCCTCTTTACGCAACTGAGCAAGATAATACCCACAATTGCATCCGAGATCCAGAATTGCATTTTCAG
>CAYGXH010000650.1:0-1527 GCA_964353675.1 uncultured Chlorobiaceae bacterium | reverse complement strand
TTATACCCGAATTGCTCGCCAAGCTGTCCCTTTTTCTCCGCGAGCAGGATAACAATTGCCGTATCGTACCGCTCATGCTTGTCGGACTTCTATTTCGTTCGGTATATAATGCAAAACAGAGCGTTCAAAGCGACACAGCAGAAATTGAAGATGCCACTGTGGTACGCGATACCGAAGATATCATCAGTAAAGTTTGTCGGGATCTGATGTTGCAGATGTCCAAGAAGTATGTTGATAAGAAAAATATTTCTCATGAGGTATTTGAGAAATATTTTCATGTGATGGAGGAAGGTTTGACGGAAAAGTATATTGGCGGTAACGGACAGGATCTTTCACTCTTTGGTAATTTAAAGAGACATATACCTGGTCTCACGAAAGAGGAGTACAGAAAGAGTCACAGGAATACTGTAGAGTACTTATGGAAACTCGCGCAGAAGGAAGCGATGAAGAGATTGAAGGAGTGATTTCCCCTTTGCTCTGTAAATAAAAGAAAATCGCAGAGACGCAGAGGGCGCAAAGAGTTTTTCTCTGCATTCTTCGCGCCTCTGCGATTAATTACATAGACACCCAAACGGGGGAGAGGGTAGTTACGCAACAACTTGTAAATGCAATTAGTTATTTGTAGGTCGATTTTTAAATCGATTGCCTGAATGAACACGGAATAGCATTCCGTCCAACACTAAAATATTATGAAACATCTTGATGAACATACGATAGAGCTTTACATCCTCGGCTCCGACCTGGTAAAAGAGCAGATTGACGAGATTGAGGCACACCTGCAAGAATGCCACGGCTGCCGCTCGCTCGCGGAGCAGATGAAAGTATTCTACGAAAATGCGGAAAATGAATTAGAAACATCGCATCATATTTTACCGGATACGACCGGGGCAATCGTCAGAAAACAAGCTGATATTGAACTTTCAAATGAGATCTTCTGGTCGCCCGTTCACTATCCGGAGAAGAATTTGCTCGCGAAGTTCTGGTATTTTGTATATAGGCATCCAGTGGTGGTTACAATTAGCGGTTTTGCAATAATTGCAGTGCTTGGATGGTTTTTGCCTGATGCGATAAGGAATATCTTAAAAGACACTAATCCTGCTTATGGCAGATTAAACGGTGCCGCAAATCGATTTGAAGTTCTCAATCAGAAAGGTGAGATGCTTTGGAATATCCCCGGCTATAATATTGATCGTCAGGTTATGCAAAATGACGATGGACGTGATTTAAAATATGCTGTTATTGACTTAGATGGTGATGGAAAAATGGAAGTAATCACAAGCTTCCGCTTTGCAACCGATGGACTCAATAAAACCTATGGACTTAGAATTTTCTCTCCCGGTAAAAGACTTTTAAAGGAAATACCATTTTCTGAGGACATCAATTTTCGGGGTGTTAAATATGAAATGAATTTAAATCCTTATATATTTTTAGTTGATAAATTTATTCCACAAGGCAGCAATGAAATAATTGTTTCGGTGAATAATGGTCGTTCACCAACCATGATTGCCCGCGTAAATTCAAGAGGTG
>CAYGXH010000649.1:0-1529 GCA_964353675.1 uncultured Chlorobiaceae bacterium | reverse complement strand
CAATGATTTTATTCTATCAGCAAAATCAATTCATCAGCGTTTATCAGCGGTTCAGACAATGCGGACGAATACAAAGTCGATAAAAGGACTTACCCCATCTCGTCATAAAAATTGACGAAAAAACTCTCCGCCGCTCTTTTCTCAGCATCACCCCAGCGCAACATCGAGCAGCATCATTACCGCAAAACCGAGCATTGATCCAATCGTCGCGATGTGCGTGTTCTTCTCCAACTGCGATTCCGGAATCAGCTCTTCGACTACGACATATATCATCGCTCCCGCAGCAAATGCAAGCGCGTACGGTAAAAGCGGTCTTATAAGTAGTACTGCCGCTGCACCCAAAACACCAGCTACAGGTTCGACAAATCCGGATAACTGACCATACCAGAAACTCCTGAACCGGCTCATGCCTTCCCTCCTCAACGGGACCGATACAGCCGTACCCTCAGGAAAGTTTTGTATACCTATACCAAGCGCGAGTGCAACCGCCCCTGCCAGCGAAGCCGACGGTATATCCGCGCTCACGGCGCCGAAAGCCACACCAATCGCTAATCCTTCCGGAATATTATGGAGAGTGATAGCAAGTACCAGCAATATGCTCCTCTGCCATCTTGTTTTGAGCCCTTCTGCTTCTTCTATCGGGAAACCGAGATGGAGGTGCGGCAGTATACGATCAATTCCCCATAAAAACACACCGCCGAACAGGAATCCCACAACAGCCGGCAGCCAGCCGGGTAAACCGGATTCTTCCGACATTTCAATTGCCGGCGCTAGCAATGACCAAAAGCTCGCCGCTATCATCACTCCCGCCGCGAAACCCAGCATACCATCCAGGACCTTTCTGTTTACAGTCTTGAAAATAAAAACCACGGCTGCACCCAATGCCGTAACGAACCATGTAAAACCTGTGGCAATGAGTGTCTGCCAGATAGGATTCAGGTGTACAAACCATTCAACTGTCATATGCATTAACCGGACGTTGTTCGATGCTTATTGAGAATGAAATTAAGTTAATCAACTCTATCAACAATTACACTTTTTTCAATGCCTGCCAGAAATCGCCGATTAGATCATCTATACCCTCAACGCCAACGGAGATACGGACCATGCCTGGCGTTACTCCGTGTTTCGCTAACTCTTCATCGCTCATGTTCACATGAGATGAGTAAACGGGAATGCTAACGAGCGTCTCCACACCGCCCAGCGACATGGCATTGATGGCAATCCGTAGATTATCACACAATTTCACAGCAGCTTTTACACCACCTTTGAGATCTATTGTCACCATTCCCCCGAATCCGCCTTTCATCTGCCTGCGGGCAAGTCGATAGTGCGGATGGCTCTGCAAACCGGGATAGAAAACGCAGCGGACTTTCGGATGTTTCTCAAGAGCTCTGGCAAGCATCAGTGCATTTTCATTCTGACTCTGGACGCGGAGCGCGAAGGTCTTCAGACTCCGGTCAAGGAGGAATGCCGCAAACGGATCGGCACAGCCGCCGAGATACTTGGTACGTTCTTTAACCTGCCGG
>CAYGXH010000648.1:0-1535 GCA_964353675.1 uncultured Chlorobiaceae bacterium | reverse complement strand
CCTTCATCAACCACACCCAATGGAGCTGTATCATGTTTAAAAACTATATTAAAGTCGCGTTGCGAAATATGAAAAAGCAGAAGAGTTTTTCGTTCATCAACATTGCCGGGCTTGCATTTGGAATTGCCTGTAGCCTTTTGATTTTCCGTTATGTCGTTTTTGAGATGAGTTATGACAATTATCACAAAGATGCGGATCGCATATACCGCATTAATATGAATATGAAGCATCAAAAGCGAGAAACCAACGAATCAAGATTCGATTTATTTGTACCAAAGATTCCAGCACCACTTATCGGACACATCAGAGAAGATATTCCAAACATTGAGAAAGCTGTCTGCATTACAAAAGAAGGGCCCGCGGTGATATCACGAGGAGACAAACGGTTTTATGAGGACGAGTATCTGTATGTCGATCCGGAGGTCTTTAATATTTTCACGATCCCATTCGTTCAAGGGAATCCAAGGTCAGCGTTGGAAAGGCCGAATACAGTTGTCGTAACGCAACGTATCGCAGAGAAATACTTTGAAAATAATCAAATACTCGGTGAAGTTATAAATATTGATGGTGATACGTATCAAATAGCAGGAGTTGTAGAGAATCCCCCAAGAAACACCCATTTGAAGTATGATTTTATGATTTCATTCAAAACCTATGAAGTCAATGAGGGTGTTGATTTGAACCAATGGGGGGCGTGGGGATATGAGGGATATATAAAATTGGCAAGCGGAGTCGATCCTACAGATATGGAACAGACTCTAAATAAAACATACGGAGATGTATCGAAAGGAAGCGACGTTACACATCGCTATTTTCTTGAACCGGTTTCCAAAATCCACTTAAACATGAAATGGAGCGGCGAGACCGACCCTAAATACCTGATGATTCTATCCATTATCGCTCTGTTCGTTCTTGGCTTGGCCTGCATAAATTTCATAAACATGACAACCGCTCGTTCATCCTTTCGCGCCAAGGAGATTGGCCTGCGAAAAGTCGTGGGGGCTGAGCGTCGTCAGCTAATACGGCAGTTCCTGTGTGAGTCGGTATTAATGAGTCTGTTTGCGATGCTCTGTGCTATTCTTCTGATGAGCTTCATTTTGCCTTTTTTCAATACCCTTGTAGACAGAAATTTCTCTCGCATTGATTTCTTGGGAAAATACTTCATTCTTGCAACACTTGGTTTTACACTTACGGTTGGACTCTTTTCGGGATTATATCCCTCTTTTGTCCTTTCATCGTTTCGACCTGTTTCTATTCTCAAAAATAGAGGATTTCCGCAAACGAGCAGGACAACATTCCGAAATCTCCTTATCATTTGTCAATTCACCGTTTCCACCGTTCTTATAATAAGTACTCTATTTATCTACAAGCAAGTCGTCTACATGAAACACAAGAATCTCGGATTCAATAAGGAACAAAAGCTTGTGATTCCCATCGAAAAAGCGGATAACTGCCAAATATATAAGGATGAGTTTCTTAAGCATGTTTTAATCACTGGAGCGACAGCCTCACGAACCGTACCAGGAAGTAAGCCC
>CAYGXH010000647.1:0-1542 GCA_964353675.1 uncultured Chlorobiaceae bacterium | reverse complement strand
TCGATTTAGAATTATACTCTAAGCTCCACGATCTATGTTCATCACAAAGTACCAAGTACAAAGTACTAATAACACATTGACGAATGACATTCTTATTCAAATGGCCGACGACAAATCTTCTCTCTATACTTATTTATTTTTCGTCGGTTTCAGGTATTCCAATATATTATCGCTCATCGGTTTTGTCGCTGATGGGAATACAGCAACAAGCTCTCCGACCTCGTCAACCAGATATTTGTGAAAATTCCATTTCGGCTCCCCATCATTCCACCCATTAAGTGATTTGTCGGTAAGCCACGTATAAATCTCATGTTTATTTTTCCCTACAACCGAAGTTTTTTGAACCATTGGGAATTTAATACCATACGTAGTTGTGCAGAAGCTTGCTATCTCTTCATTCGATCCCGGCTCCTGGTTCATAAAATCATTTGCGGGAAAACCTATTACAACGATCTTATCCTTGTATGCTTCGTGGAGTTTTTCGAGATCCTCATACTGCGGTGTGAATCCGCACTTTGATGCAACATTAACGATAAGTATCTTTTTACCCCGGAATTCGGAGAGCGATATCTTTTTACCGTCGATCGACGTAAATGAGTATTCATAGATAGATTTTAGACTTTTTGCGTTCTGCGGTTTTTTTGTTTCACCAAATATTTTCCATCCTAAAACTGCAATTAAGGTTAAACCAATGACAACTATGATATATTTTGTCATATTTGATTTCCTTTATAGTCATTATTTGTCAATATCTTATGATTGTACCAATTACCATATAAAATCCCATAATTATTAAAAGAAGTTCCACTTAAAAGATCCGATTCACCTCATGCACTTGGAGATGTGCCATAAACCGGATATATTTCCTGCATCTTTCAATAAATAAACGTTTTCCGGTGGATTTAACCTTAACTGACTACTGTCGTATCATTAATAAAGAAATTCCATCACCGTAATGGAAAATCACGAACGATTCTCTCAATCGGACAATTCTTTGCACATGATCATTACCCGCTGCCGTTCGGGGGATTCCTCGGCATTCAGAGAAATTATGGAGATGCATTACAGGTACACATATGCAATTGCATTCAAAATTCTACACAATGAAACTGGAGCAAAGGATATTGTACAGGAATCATTTATACGGGTCTGGAAAAATATTTCTTCTTACCAGCCCGAAAAGAAGTTTACTACATGGCTTTATCGAATCGTTGTGAACCTCTGCTACGACAAACTGAAAGCTGACTCTCGACAACGAAAGTATGTTGCTAACTTCAATCAACTACACGACAAGGACCGGATTTCTGTACAGCAGAGCGCGGAGAGAGATGTTGAAATGAAAGATTTGGGTGAAAAGATCATCAGTATAGCGAAGACACTACCTCCGAAGCAGCGGCTTGTTTTCTCCCTGCGCGATTTGCAAGATTTTTCACTTGAGGAGATTTCACAATCAACAGGGATATCACTGAATAGCGTAAAAGCTAATTTGAGCTACGCTCGCCAGTATATCCGACGGAAAATTGAGGAATTAGAACAATGAGG
>CAYGXH010000646.1:0-1548 GCA_964353675.1 uncultured Chlorobiaceae bacterium | reverse complement strand
AACATGGGATTATTTAAATACGATCTCGAAAGATATTTCAGTCTCCAGCCATGTACAAAATTTCAGAAGATCATTATATTTCTGCAATCCCAGAGTTTAAAGGGTATAATGACATATAGATTTGGTCATTGGCTGCTCGCCCAACCACGAATAGTAAGAATTTTTCTCAAACCTTTCTACCTTTACTTAAATCATCGTGTGAAAGTTAAATGGGGCATCGAAATTTATCCTCAGGCAGTAATTGGGAAAGGTTTTATGATATTCCACTATGGAGGAATTTTCATCGGCAGTGAAGCGGTTATTGGAGAAAACTTCACGATCGGTCACGATGTGACGATAGGAGTCGCCGGAAAAGGACCGAGATACGGGATGCCGGTAATCGGGAATAACGTGACAGTCGCTGCAGGGGCATCCCTACATGGGAAAATTAAAATCGGGAGTAATGTCAAAATCGGCGCAAACGCTGTTGTGAATAAGGATATCGCGGATTATGCGCTGGTTCAACTTCCTCAAATGCAGGTAGTCACATTCCCAAACTATTACGGGACCAAGGATTCAAGCCAGCCCGGTAAGTTAGAATAGATAAATTTTCGCAATTTAGCGAAGAAGTATGTCGCATAAACATCAATAATCACCGATGCACTCTATTAAATGAGAGTACTCATCATACTGACCATCGCCTTACTTGCAGGCGGTATCATCATCTCATGCCGTGTTAAATCAGAAAGAAACAAAATTTATATGGCAGAAAGTACAATACATCAAGATCTACTTATTCTTCAGGAGAAGAAGATTTTTTTCGGACATCAATCGGTAGGTAACAATATCCTTCTGGGTATTAAGGAGATAATACAGAATTACAACGATGTCCATATGAACATAATTCAGCCAGATCCAACGGGGACCCTCCCTCAGAATTTCTTCGCCGAATTACCGATTGGCAAAAATACCATGCCTCAGACGAAACTCGAAGATTTTAAGCAGAAGATCAATTCAATTTTTGGAGGAAAACTGGATCTTGCTTTAATGAAATTCTGCTATGTCGATATCACATCCGAAACTAATATCACCTCCCTCTTCAAAATTTACCGATCCACTTTTGATTCGTTGAAATCGACTCATCCGCATATTCAGTTCATTCATGTTACGGTACCTTTGAGAGTGAAACCGCAAGGAATCAAGCATTTCATCAAGTCGATCATCGGCAGAAAAACTGTTGATGTAGAGAACATACACAGAAATATGTTCAATGAAATCCTCAAGCGAACGTACCGGGATGATCCTATTTTTGATCTTGCGGAGGCAGAATCGACGCACCCGGATGGAACACGAGAAAGCTTCGAACATGAGGGAAAACTATACTATGCGCTTACAGATGATTATACCGACGACGGAGGTCATTTAAATGAAATTGGGAGGAAGATCGCAGCTGAGCAACTCATCCACACCCTGGCAACAGCCGCAAAACGGACCAGAACACAATAGGTGCCGGGGGATTACGATATTTGATGCGACTGAGTGTGTGAATATTTATCTTTCCTTTAGTCT
>CAYGXH010000645.1:0-1549 GCA_964353675.1 uncultured Chlorobiaceae bacterium | reverse complement strand
CCATCGCCAATGGCACATATTTTGTAACAGACATTCCAGGCGGTATTTTACGCCATACGCCATAAGACATTATCTGTGGATTCGCGCCGGCGGTATCTAGATAAATTTTCTCCCACGTTATGCGCACTTTACCTCCCTGATCATTTGGTATATCCTGAATGCTAATTATTTTTTGCCTATAATACCCCCATAGATTCTTTATATCTGATGGAATAAGAACTCGATTATAGATACGTATATCATCAATCTGTCCAATAAATGAGTATTGCGGTGCCGCGAAACTGACTATCAAATCACGGTCACTCATATCACTATAATATCCGGTATCACTAAATGCAAGTTGCCCATCTTTGTATATTTTCAATGAACCCGAATCCACGACTGCTGCCCAATGCGTCCAGCTTCCTATTGCACCTTTTGGTACGACTTCTCCAGTAGGTTTTTGACTATTTAAATAAACCCCGGACGGAACAATCCAGAAAGCATTATCATGATTGTCGTTAACATTTAACCACTTGTTAATCATAGAACCGTTCATGTCTTCAGCTCTATTATACCAAAGTGATATCGAATATCGATTATAAGCAAAAACATCACTCAAGATATTGCCCATATTGATATTATTGGTCGATTGAAAATCGTATGCTCTATCGGTATTATTGAATCTGTCAGTTGTTAATGATGCCCCATCCACGGTCCCATGGTAACCATAACCACTTTCATCATTTGCATTACCACTAAATGGATAGTACGCTACGATCCCATCAGTTGGAATTTGCGCATATGATGACATAAACAAAAACAAGAACGTGGCTATAGCCATGGAGGTTTTTATAAGTTTACACATGTTTAGACCCCTTCCTATAAATTAGTAATTTCATGAATTATTACCAGCCTATAATTTCAATGGGATTATGACGAGGTGGCTTTGAATTATACTAATTGCATATTTTGAGGAATGCGGAAAATATCAAAAAAATCCCGTTCCAAATTCTTGAAACGGGATTTATCAAACGCTTGATGGCCAGATAGGTAATGAAGAGAAGGGGATTATCAGGGCTGGATGCCTTGTTTTAAATTTTCATGTTTTACCATAGTCC
Source organism: uncultured Chlorobiaceae bacterium (assembly GCA_964353675.1). Classification (GTDB taxonomy): domain Bacteria; phylum Bacteroidota; class Ignavibacteria; order UBA10030; family SZUA-254; genus CAYGXH01. The sequence continues at coordinate 449 of CAYGXH010000645.1, read as the reverse complement.
ATTCATTCTTCCACTCTTTACCATCCCAGTATTGCACTTTTTCCTTCAAATTCTCCTTATATCTATAATCCAATGAGCCTTTAAGCTTTCCTTCTTTAACAAGATTAGTATGATACGATTCTACCTGTGGACTCGTCTCTACACGCTGAATTTGCATATTCGTAGTAAAGTAAAAGTAAAATTCGAAGTATATTTTATTTCGATCGCTTTCGGTAAGCCAATAGAAATGCACCTCTCCATTCCCATTATCTTCCATTCTCATCACAGTTGCATGAATTCTTAAAACATCGTTCATATCGGTAAGCGGTAAACGTATGTAAAACAATTCAGCATTTGAATTATTCCAGCTAAAATCGGGGGATACCGTTGATTTTGTATCTCCAACAATTTTTGTTGGATCCAATACGATAACGACCGGATAGGGATCCTTGGTGGTATCCTGTGTATCA
>CAYGXH010000644.1:0-1552 GCA_964353675.1 uncultured Chlorobiaceae bacterium | reverse complement strand
TTCCACTTCTGTATATCTGCTGCCGCAACGTTAAACTGCTTCGCAATCTTTCCAAGGTAATCACCCCTTTTCACCCTGTAAGTCGTCCAATACGATCCCTTGTGTCCGGTTTTTCCCCGCGCATTTTCTACATCCGAAACAGAAGCCTGAAACTTCGTGTGCTCTTCCTCCGACATCAGGTTCACATTCGCATATTTAGGAGCATCGTCGGTCGGCACCCAGACGATTAAATTACTGCCTGCCCTGATAGAACTTCCATATGGTATCCCGTTCCACATACGGAGATCGCTGATCCGCACACCATATAACTCGGCAATTTCACCCAGTGTATCGCCTTTACGGATACTATACTTTATTTTCGACTTCCCTTTCTGTGCTTGCGCCAATAACTTTGTGCGAGTCGATGCCCGTTTCGAAGCTTTCGGAATATCCTCATCTGAAATCGTCGCAATGTAGTTCTTTGAATTCGAGGGAACAGGGATGATCAATTCTTTCCCGGCGGAAATCACCGTGGATGAAAGACGATTGGTCTCCGTTATGATGCCTATCGTGACACCATACCTCTTCGCGATCGTTCCCAAGGTCTCTCTCTTTTTCACCTTATGGACGATCCAATCGCGCTTCTGATCATCGGATACACTGGCGAAATTTGTATTGAACGCCGTAAGCTTCCCTGACGGTACCCTAAAGCTGTATTCCTTCATTCCAGGAGGCGTACACCACCTCAATAGTTCCGGATTCAAGTCTCGCAGTGACTCAACATCTGTCTCCGCACACTTTGCCAAAACTTTCAGATCAACCGAACCGTCAATGGTTACAACGTCATACCGAAGAGGACCTGCCGGTTCGACTCTAAATCCATAAGTTTCCGGTTCAAGAAACATTGCCGTAACAGCAATGTACTGAGGTACATAATTCCTCGTCTCACGAGGTAAATATGGTCGGAGTTTCCAGAAATCTCTTGATTTACTTTTCCTGATCGCCCTAAAAACGCGCCCGGCGCCTGAATTGTACGCCGCAAGCGCCAGATACCAATCTCCAAATTCACTGTGTAAATCTCTGAGATGGCGGGCAGCCGCTTTAGTTGCTTTCTCAAAATCACGGCGCTCGTCGTACCAGAAGTTGCTCCCCAGTCCGTACAATCTCCCGGTACCCTTGACGAACTGCCAGATACCGACAGCTTTTGCCCACGAACGCGCAATAGGATTCAGGCCGCTCTCGATTGTCGAAAGGTAGACCAGCTCTTCCGGTATTCCTTCCTCCAGGAAAACCTGCTTCATCATCGGGAAGTATTTCCCCCCGACAGTCAGCCATCGTTCAAAATGCCTTTTTCCCTTCCCTGAGAAGAATTTAATATTCTGCTCAACGTGACCATTGATTACAAGCGGGACGGTCACGCTCTTGATGACCTGAATGGGTGTATCCTCGTCCGGACTCTCAATCGCTTCATCCACCTGATTCATTTTTTCGCGTAGTGCGAATATAGATGTATTAGAGCCAAGACTGTCGATATTTGCGATGTATCTTTCGTAATCTCCGATCAGACTTTGAG
>CAYGXH010000643.1:0-1564 GCA_964353675.1 uncultured Chlorobiaceae bacterium | reverse complement strand
ATCGAACATCGCCGGAGGTGGAACTGGCACGCACTGAAACACTGCCGCTGACGACCGAGCTTCTAAAAATTCGTATGGATATCATGGAGGAAGGGTGGAAAAACGACCGTGCTACGGAAATTGCGTATGCGGGACGATGGCGCGGCATGGCAAACGGATATAAAAATTTCCTGGGTACACTGGAGGGAATGAGACGCGCTGATATAATGAAAGTCAGAAATGAATCCGATAAGCTCCTCAGCGCATTCATCAATACCCGCGAAGATCTGAGAGCAAAGTATGGCACAGTTCTGACCGATATCCGGTCTTTGTATGATGGAATAAAAACGTATAACAGAAAACAGATTGTCCTGGGCCAGCTTACAGGAGCCGGTGATATGGCAAACCTCGCAAATCGTTTTCGAAACTATGCAAATTCATTTGCAAAGGACAGCACAGGTGAAATCAGACCGCCGACTTCAGCAAGAGACAATCTGCGTGATGCGATTCCCGGCGGATTCAAGAATATCAATTTCAATATCGACCGGAAAATCCTCGTCGCGATGCTCCTGAAAGCCGCCGAGCTCCCACCGGATCAGCAGATTGAAGCAGTGCAGCAGCTTATCGACGACAGGACGGGTGCAAAACGAGATGAATATGTTAAAAATTATATAGATGAATTGTACGAGGATTCGAAAGTAACATCAGCGAAGGGATGTGAAAAATTATTAGATGAAGACCAGGAAGATATTCTCGACGATCCGTTCGTTCAATTCGTTTCCGAATTGCAGAAAGATAATAGCATCATTGCTACGAAAGTCCAAGCTTTCAACGCGAAAATTTCCCGTCTGCGAACACTGCTGCTTGAAGCGGTTATGGCATGGAAAGGTTCAGATATTTATCCGGACGCCAATCGCACACTCCGGTTCACATTCGGCGAAATAAAATCTTACTATCCGAGGGATGCTGTACATTACGATTACCTGACATCACTGGCCGGTGTCATTGAAAAAGAAACCGGCGAGAATCCGTTCATCGTACCGCCGAAACTGCGACAACTTTGGGAGCAGAGGGATTTTGGGAAATACATAGATCCACGGATTAATGACGTCCCTGTTGCTTTTCTTGCAAATCTGGATATTACCGGCGGAAATTCCGGAAGCCCGGTACTGAACGGCAAGGGTGAGGTCATCGGACTCGCATTTGACGGTAACTGGGAAGCGGTTGTGGGCGATTATTTATTCCAGGAACCGCTAAATCGCTCCATTAATGTCGATTCACGATATATTCTCTTCATTCTTGATAAATTTTCCAATGCTAAAAATATTCTGGATGAACTGAGCATCCGCTGAACACCAATTAGTATTACAATCGGGGGGAGCGATCAAAATGTTGCTCCCCCTTTCGTTTTCTGACCGAATTCTTAAAATATGTGCCAAAAGAGAGCTTCCTGTCGTCATTTTTTTTACTAATTTTGCTGGATCCTTGACATTTGGATAAAAATTCATTAATAATAAAGTATATTATTTATACGCTCGCACAATAAAAATCAATATCTTACTCTCTAAAATCACCGAAGGGGGTT
>CAYGXH010000642.1:0-1571 GCA_964353675.1 uncultured Chlorobiaceae bacterium | reverse complement strand
TGAAAATCACCTATTTGTTTAGTAAACTTCATTCTATTGTCTCTATACTAATATTACAGTATAATAGATGATAAATAAATCATGATAATAATATCATCTTTTAGTAATTTTGTCAATCTGAATTAATCTTTAGAACATTATAGAGAGACGGATGAAATCTTGGAAATTTATTACTAATTACGGGATTGTATTAGCATATGTAGCGAAGCATCCTGATGCACTTGCAGAAGACATCGCGGCTAATTTACATGTCCGCGAAAGGACTATCCGCAGGATAATATCTGAGCTTGTCGAGGATGGATATATAGAACGAGAAAGAATTGGCAGGTCGAACAGATATAGAGTCAATTTCGATGCACCATTAAGACGTTCCATAATGCGCGGGGCAAAAGTAGGGGACCTGTTAAAGACACTTATTCCGCTCATTGAAATAGAAGAATGATTCCTTGTTATTTTCAGACAGCGATTCTGAAAAGAATCCGCGTACCCATGTGACAACTGTGAAAACACCATATTTCTATCTTATTCACGATCAATCAGGTATATAGCTGTCTTATAATATCCAATTCGCCTTGACATGCCGCATACGAAATCATATACTCAAAACCAATTCGTGTAACCGTTTGTGGGATTTAAGACGGATGACAAAAGGAGAAGCATGGCTGACATTGAACCTATTTATCTAGAGATAGCAGGAAAGGTTACTAAAGAGGAAAACAAAACTCTCCCCAGTGTGATAAAAAAGATAGCTAATCTGGAGCAAGCTAAAATTCTGAACGAACTTCCCAATTCCACGGAGGGGATTGCGAAAAAGCTGGCAATAAACGAAAGAGCGGCGGATAATGAGCTGCAATACCTGTTTAACCGGGGTCTGGTTACCCACGGAAAGAGCGGATGGAATTTAGTGAACAACATCGTGCTTGTAAAAGACCTGATTGGATCAGCAAATCCCAGGTATGACGATATCGAGCTCTTTGACCTGCTGCATATAATGAGCCTGGAGAGCTCGGATAATCTACCAGAACGTGTGAAAAGCGGTGAGAAAATCCCGGTTAGACAGGGGATGAGAGTCGTGCCAAAGTGGAGGACTATTAAAGATATTCCAGGTATATTGCCTATTGAGGATGCGCGCGAGATATTTAAAAATCCTCCGATAGTTGTACATAATTGTCCCTGCCGTGTGGTATACAGAAACAGGCCCTGTAAGGATGAGGTTCCAATCAACATCTGCCTGGCAGTTGGCGGCAACGGTCGAAGCTTTTTACGGCGCGGTGCGGGTAAAGAAATAACCTATGACGAGTTAATTGCGTTACTAGACAAGATGGATGAGTTCCCATTGGTTAGTACGACGGGAAATTCAAGCATCATGCCTTCAATATTATGTTCGTGCTGCAGTGATTGTTGCGGTCTGTTTGTCAGAGCCGCCCGAACGAAGCCGGTACTCGGGCAGGTCCCATACGCGAAGAGCAGGTTTGTAATTGAAGACAATCCAGAAAATTGTATGGCTTGCGGAATTTGTACCGATAACAGGTGCCCGGTCGGCGCGATCTCCATGAAGGACTTCCCTGATT
>CAYGXH010000641.1:0-1581 GCA_964353675.1 uncultured Chlorobiaceae bacterium | reverse complement strand
AATGCAAAAGGGGTTGGCAATGTCAATTCCGTCATCGATGTGCCATATGTCTGAACCCTGATTTGCGGGATTAATTGATTACCAGCCAGGATCAGGCAGGCCCCGAAGCGTGAGAGTCCGACTGCACTCCAGAAGTGGGAACTTCGTCGGATGTAGGCCTAGATGTGCTCTAGAAAATTGAGCTCCTTTGGGTAAAACAAGTATAATGGTTTGTTAAATCGGATCGATCGTTTGAAAGTTGATCTATTGCTAATTATATATAATTCATCCCACGGTTCGACATGCGAGCCCCGCGAAGTGGGGGAAGTGCCTTTATGCTGGACTTTCCCACTCCCAGTCTAATACAATTTTTAAGCTTTCGTTATATTGACATTCCCTCAGATAATATTTACCTTTATACCATCAAAGGGAATTTCCTCCAACAATTAACTTTCAATAACTAACAAGGGGTGGGTTATGAAAGTATCTACAAAATTATCATCATACCAAAGATTTATTATCTTAATCAAAAGTTTAACGCTGTTATTTTTCATCTTGCTACTCTCCGTTTGTTTTACAAATGCAGAGCCAGTACCAGACACTATATCTGTGAGTACAGGCTGGAACATGATAGGTTCACTATCCTCAGGAGTAGCATTAGAAATACTCAGGAGTGAACCTGACAGTATAATTGTATCAGCATTTTTCGCATATAACCCGGGAGGTGGATATGCAGACAAGGATACCCTTAAAAAAGGTGCAGGTTATTGGGTAAAAGTGAATGCCGATGGGTTTATAATTTTTGGTTCACAAGACAGCGGGAAGGTAATGCCATGTCCTGGAACACCGACTGTAGATTATGACGGTAAGACTTACAATACTGTACTTGTAGACACTCAGTGCTGGTTAAGAGAGAATTTGGATGTAGGAATAAGAATAGATAGTAGTAAGGATGGATTTGATAACGGAATAATTGAAAAGATATGTTACCATAATGACACGGTATATTGTTCCATCTATGGTGGATTATACAATTGGTTTGAGGCGATGCAATACACTACTACAGAGGGTGCTCAAGGTATTTGTCCAAACGGTTGGCACATACCAACTTTTACAGAATTTCAGAAACTTAATACTACCGTAGATAGCAGCAGTAATGCCTTGAAAGCTATTGGCCAAGGGACAGGTGACGGTGCAGGAACAAATACGAGCGGTTTCTTAGCATTACTTGCGGGATATATAGAGAGTGATAATGACTTCAAACATTTGGGTGAAATCACATTTTTTTGGGGTTCCACTGAGTTTGATGCTGGATTTGCTAATATGATGATGTTGGATTACGTCAATAACATCATCACTTCGGGTGGTATATTCAAGGAATGGGGAGTCAGTGTGCGCTGCCTCCGGGATTAGTCAATTTATCTATTTACCAAATCCCAGCCCTAAAGAGGCTGTGTGAAAATACCCTTTGCAAGTAGTGCAAAAGTAAAGAAAATAATTATGAGAAAACTGTGGAAGGAGGTATATTAAGTATAACAAAGTAGAGTGTGTTTTCATGAGCTACATATCTCCTGCTGACCGCCATCAATACACAATGATGAA
>CAYGXH010000640.1:0-1581 GCA_964353675.1 uncultured Chlorobiaceae bacterium | reverse complement strand
TGGACGAGCGGGACGTCGTGTTTTTCCACCAATACGATCGGAAGACCGTTAGAAAGTTTGAAACGCTGAATCGGAGGTAACTTCATTGACGGCGGCGGTCCTATTTTCGGGGGTTTGGAACGGTCAGGTACCTGAGAAAAAGCAGAAGGTAAAATCAGAATAAAACATGCTAGGAGAAAGAATGTGTAAAATCCAATTCGTGTTATATTATTATTTTTCATGGCGATCCTCATCTCATTCTGTTCATTGCTGTGGAGCGGCTAAGTCTTTTTTCCCAAGCGGTACAACACTCAGGATGACGGCGTTATCAGGGCGGATAAATGTGCGGGTCACTGCCTGAACATCCCCCGGCGAAATGAGCTTGTAGCGTCCGAGGTCTTCATTAAAATAATCAGGATTGCCAGTCTCTGCAAAATACGCATTCAGGAGATCGGCTTTTCCACCAAATCCCCCAACACGCTCCAACCGATTGAGGAATTGTGCTTCGTACTGATTCACAACACGCTCTACCTCACGCAGGGACGGACTTTCCCCGGTAATCTTATTAAGTTCTTCCCAGACTATTTTTTCAATTTCTCCGAGTGAATATCCGCTTCGTGCGGTTATTATAATCGAGAACGTTGATATAAGGTTAGCTGATCCCTGGTAAGCTGTCACGTCCTGTGCGATCTGGAGATCATAAACGAGCCGCTTGTACAGACGGGAATTTTTCCCGCCGCTAAGGATATTCGCAAGAATGTCCAACTCCGCATCGCCCGGCGCAAAGTGCTTCGGTGTGATCCAATTGATATATAGTCTTGGAAGCTGAACCTTATCCTCGTGGACAAGTCGTTTGGTTTCTTTCACATATGCCGACGGCGTGGCAAGCGGCGCAACCGGTTCTCCCGCCGGGATTTCGCCGAACCATTTGGTCACGAGTTCTTTTGTTTTTACCGGATCAATATCGCCACCGACAACGAGGCTGGCGTTGTTGGGCGCATAATATTTTTTAAAGAACTCCACGACGTCTTCATACGTTGCCGACGACAGATCTTCCTGAGATCCGATCACTGGCCAGTGGTACGGATGGTCGGGCGGAAAGAGGTTTTCGCTGATAATAATATATGCCATACCGTATGGCCTGTTTTCGTACGATTGCCTCCTCTCGTTCTTCACGACGCTTCTCTGCCCATCAACAACCGCGGGTGTCATTGCATCAGGGAGGTAGCCCATACGATCCGAATCGAGGAAGAATGCAAGTTCCATTGCGCTTGTGGGAAAATTTTGGTAGTAGTTCGTCCGATCTTCGCTGGTCGATGCATTGTTATCGCCCCCTGCGGCTTCTAACCATTCATCGAATTTTCCCTCAGGTATATTCTTCGATCCTTCAAACATGAGGTGCTCGAAAAGATGTGCAAAACCGGTCCGCCCGGGCTTCTCGCGGCTCGATCCGACATGGTACCAGATGTTGCATGTCGCTACCGGGATGGAGTGGTCCTCGTGAAGGATCACCTCCAGACCGTTTGGTAGAGTGAATCGTTCAAACGGCACCCGTAGTTGGGAAAACGATGCGCAGAATCCCAGCAAAACAGCGAGAAGGAT
>CAYGXH010000639.1:0-1582 GCA_964353675.1 uncultured Chlorobiaceae bacterium | reverse complement strand
CGGCTATTCTGAAAATGATGCATAAACTGGGCTTTGGACTTGATTGTAGTTCTCCATCGGAATTAATGCTTGCCCGTCGCAATGGATTTTCCGGTATCGATATCATGTTGACCTCAAATAATACATCCGCCGAGCTATTTAAGCTGGCGCTATCGGAAAGCGGCTGTATTGTAAATCTAGACGACATAACCATGCTTGATAAAATTCCCGGAATACTATTGCTTGTCTGTTTCAGATATAATCCTGGAGAAAGACGGACCGGGACTCAGTTCATAGGAAATCCAGGCGAGGCTAAATTCGGACTTCGAGACGACCAGATTATCGAAGCCTACAGACGGGCGGTAAACTATGGTACCAGGAATTTCGGTATACATACGCACATTATCTCCAATCAACTGGATTATCGTTATATGGTAGAAACAGTCCGTATGCTAATCGAGGTTATCGAAATGGTAACAAAATCTTTAGGTATCAAGTTCGAGTTTTTCAACATCGGGGGCGGTATCGGAATTCCTTACCGACCTGAAGATGAACCTTTTAATATACCTGCTCTGGCAAAGGAAGCCAAGTCAATATTGCAAGTATTTAGAAACAAACATGGGTATGCCCCCAGGTTATTTATGGAATGTGGACGCTACATGACTGGTCGCCATGGTGTGCTGGTTGCCAAGGTTATCAATAGGATGAGTAAGTACCGCGAATATGTCGGTATCGATGCGACAACGATGTCAGCAAACCCTAGACCTGCAATTTATAAAGATGCTTATCACCATGTGACGATTCTCGACCAAGGTGGGATGCCAAGGCAGGGCGGAGAAGAGATTGTAGATATCGTGGGACCGTTGTGCGAAAACAATGATAAATTTGCGCAACAGCGCCTGTTACCAAAAGTTGAGGTTGGAGATATCGTGGTACAGCACGATACCGGTGCACACAGTCCGGCGATGGGTGGTAACTACAACGGCGGGTTACGACCGCAACAATTGTTTTTGCATTCTGATGGAACAGTGGAACTAATAAAACGTGCAGAAACAACGGATGATCTATTCAGTACATTTAATTTCCAGCCTAAAATCATGAAACGAAGCTAAGAATATTTCTGATACCAGAAAATGAAAAAGGATAGCCGTTTCTAAGAAAGGTATACTGTATAGAACTACCGATTAATGTCTATTCCAATCGGTTTATACGAGATCATCGAGTTCTAAGATTTCATCTTCATCCAAGGGTTCATCACTTTGCAGAATAGCGTCCTCTGGCTCCAGCCCAGATTCGATCCTATCCAATTCTTCATCACGGGCTTTATTTGTTACAACAAGTTCTCGTAAAAAATTCTCTTGCTCAGTGACACCAAACCTGAGGTTGATTGCTTCCTCGATAAAAGCATTACGCTTGCGTTTCGGGACACGACTCTCCAGTATTCGCGCGACATCTTCCGAAATATTGAAAGTAAGTTTGATTTTTTTCATCTGACATACCCCTTGATGATATCTGCTAGAGTTAACTGTAGTATAAAAATAGGGGGTGAGTCAAGCTTCGGGAGCCTGATATCTATTAACGCATTGGGATATGGGCTCCCTCT
>CAYGXH010000638.1:0-1600 GCA_964353675.1 uncultured Chlorobiaceae bacterium | reverse complement strand
TTCGTGATTGAGTTTGGTTCCTGAAGCGGTAGTGAACACGATATCGTTGCCATTGGGTTGTGCGTACGCTTTCAGGTCATTATCAGAAGCAAAACTAATCAATACAGGATAATTTGTTAGTGTAGCTTGTAATTTCATATGATCAATAATAACCTGTTTTCGATGAATCCAGTGATGATTCCACCAAGGTGTAGAAGACTGGGATATAGTATTGAAATAATAGGTTTTGTTGGTCCATTTACCACTAATTGTATCTCTTGCATTAACACGCCACCAATATCGTGTATTAATGGAAGTCATCTCTGTTGGAATTACAGTGTAGGTGTTTTCACCTGGAACATTCTGGTAACTGCTGATATCATGCCAAACTCCGGTGGAGGCATTGGTTCTAAAAGTAACATTTATTAGATTATTTTGATACTGATAGAGGTAAACGGAAAGTGGTGGGTTAGTTAACCTGTTGGTCGCTCCATTAATAGGAATCTCATTATTAATAATAGGAGATAAAGGACCATAGGGAATGTAATATGGTGTTCGACCTCGACCTTGGCTGTAAAAAGTTGATTGTGACTGCGCCCGTGGAGATGGTACAATCGTTGGCGTATCATAAACGTAAATGTTATTTAAAGCATTGAAAATTATTTCGAGATGACCGTCACCATCGACATCCTGGGTGCATTCATAATTACATATTCGTGCACCTGGAAGAGAAATCGCCCCTAAATATTGGTATTTATTATTATAAAATGTAATATTATCATCATTATGTTGTATTATTTCGACGTTTCCATCACCATCTATATCAGCTACTCCTGGTGGTTCAAAACATGGTATTGGAAGATGACCCAGTGAATCAAGAACTCCTCCCGTTTCATAACTCCAGGTTGTTAAATCAAAAATTGTCGGTTTTTGATATGTATATTGTGATCCTGTTTTTCCACCATAAGGATGGCCTCCAGTTATTACCTCAATGTGTCCGTCGTTATCAATATCACAAACCGTGGCTTGTGAATGAACAGACATTCCTTCGATATCTCCCTGCCAAGCAGACTTTACCCCATTCCACAGAGGACCATTGGGATTTGGTATTGGTTTTCCTGTAGTGCAGTTAATAACTGCTATGCCACTCCCCCACCCTAGATATCTCTGCCAATATGTATCCCACACATAATGACCATAATTTGCATATTGATCAAAGACAACAGCTTCTAAACGTCCATCTTTGTTAACATCAACAAGGGTAGCGCAATGACTCTCAGAACTAATCCCACTAATAAAGCTAGTAACCTTCCATTTCAAGGTTAAATTAGAGGGATACCAACATCTAAGTGCTCCTCCACCCGAGTAATCATTTTGAAAGAGTAAAATATTACCATTTAGATTCGGGTCTCCGAGAGATAAGCCACCCCAGCAGGGATACCCTGTTGTAGTATCAGCATATATCTGTCCGTCATGCGTCAATGCCCAAAGATGACCAGGAGAACCAGAGTCGCAACAAAATATTTCTGGATAGCCATCCGCATTGGTATCACCGGCAACAAGAAATTTATCAGCGGCGATGGCCTGGCTATTATGCCAATATCGAGTGCCGTTATTCCCG
>CAYGXH010000637.1:0-1609 GCA_964353675.1 uncultured Chlorobiaceae bacterium | reverse complement strand
AAGAACCAATAATTGCTTTGCATTGCTATATTCCGAGCAGCCATCCCGCTGCCACCAGGACTCAATGGAATCGACAGCAAATTCCGCCGTATCATGTGAGGTCCCTACACATACAAAACCAGTATTTTTATTGACATCGTACAATCCGCGCGGGATTCCTTTGCCTGTTGCGTCTGATACAAAATCATGATCATTCACCGGTCTTGATTCGCGTTCCCATGCCGCACCCTCATTTTTGAAATTCCCGATCATCTCTTTCTTTTTAGTATCAACACTTACAATAGGATATCCTTGTTCGGTGAACTGCTCTCGCATCCGCCGGATATAGCCGAACTGCTGATTGCGCACTCGGCGCTTTTTTGGCGTTTGGTTCCCCGAGCATAGTTTCTTGCGATTCACCCGAAGCGAGAAATCCATTTTCTTGAGCAAAACGCCTACGGTAGTTGTGCCTATCGTGATGCCGGTTTTCGTCAATTGTTGCGCCACTTTCGATCGAGTCTTCCGTGTCCAGCGCAAACCGCTGATGGGGTCACCGGCCACATCGTGCTTCATTATTTGTTCGATTGCGCGGATCACTTCAGGAGCTTTTTTTTTACTGCAATACGTCCCGCACCTGCTTTGCGGACGCGGTCTACTTCCAGATCTGCTCGCGAAAGCTGTGCCCTCCCCTTGGCCACAGTATGCACATCAATGTCCAAGAGACGCGCAATTATTGCGTCACCACCTCGTCCCTGCTTTATCGATTCTAACCCGGCGTAGAGCCGACGTTGCTTTTCGTCAAGAATACTGTAAAAAAGAATTATTGCGGCTCTTACTTCTTGCTCAACCGATGAGCTGCCTACATCGTGACTCGCTTTTTGCCTACGGCATGAAAGCTGCCGCTGTTGTTGTGAACTATCGGTGGATGTATAAACATAAAGGCCGTCAAAACTCTCTCGCGAAATGCGCGTTTCCACCCATAATTGCAGAAGCTGCTCTTTGACCTCAAGCCGAAGTAATTCACGCAGTTCGATAGACGTATAACCCGCTTGCGATTGGAGGACAAAATGCTCCACAGTATCCAGCAAGGTTCCGAACCGAGAAAAAAGGATCGAATCTATTCGCCATAATCCAGATGGGTCAAATTCCGGGATGCTTTCCAATGTATAGTATTTACCTCGATGGGAGCAACTTGACAAATATCCCAAATCCCTCAGCTTGCGGAAGACAGTCATGGAAACCGTCGTCCCGATGACACCCTTGAGATCATTCAGTGTGGCGATCTTCTTCTCCTGAAGATGCTGCTGAATCGTTAGAGCATGGAATCTTGCCTTCCTCATAATGTTATATATCCTCCTTGCCTATAATATACGAAGGAATCATAACATTATTCAAGTCCAACCACAACAAAAATGCCAAAGAGCTGTTTTCTCTATTATTTTCTTACTCTATTGGATATTGTGATCGAGCAAAAAACAAAGGATATTTTGTTACTTTTCCACCTGGTTATGTCATATTAATTACGCCCCGATTCTATGTGAACGAAGGCCCTCACTATTGTGTCATTGACGGAAGTTGGCCCTTGACACCAGGTAATGGAGTGAATGCCTTTCTGAAAGGAGACACTCTG
>CAYGXH010000636.1:0-1613 GCA_964353675.1 uncultured Chlorobiaceae bacterium | reverse complement strand
CAACGGAGAACGTGAATCGGGTTATCACTCACTTGAATGGATAGCCGCAAATGGCGTGGGATCCGGATTATACTTTTACCGACTGACCGCAGCCAGTATCGTTGAACCGGGAAGGATGTTTGTACAAGTTAGGAAGATGACGGTGGTGAAATAGGGAGGGTAAATAACCCTGTAGAGCGAAGTGCCACTTCGCTCTACAATTGATTCGTTAGAAGTAATACAAATATTTCAGTTTCAATACCCCAGCCCGGCTTGTCGTATGCATCCGGTTGGGGAGTTGATTTCCGATGGTATCATACTCATTTCTCCGGTCCTGAACTTCGTTCAGAGCGAGATAGATCCAGCTCTTCGGGAGGAAATTATAAGAAAAAAGAAATCCAACGATCACTTGCTCAAGACGCTGGGTCGACCGGACATACACATTGTCAAAATATACCCTCACACTCAGGTCATTAAACGGCGTTACTGATAGATAGGGCCTTGAGTTGATTGTAATATCTTCGATATTTCCTTCTGGATTTCCCTCAATGTAAGTATCGAACGAAGTTCCGATCTGATATTTACTGCCCGCCTGCCAACCGACAAAACATCCTGCCCATGCATAAGATGCAATGTAGCTGCGTGAAAAATTATAGGTTTTGGTATATCCACCGTAAACGTTGCCGTTCAGTTTAGCGGTGTTGAACCATGAAGATAAATTTGCAGAATAAGATGGATATTCGATTCCCTGATCTTTCGATTTTCCGGCATTATAGTTTATCTCAAATCCCCAGTTCGACCGGAAACCCATATTGAAACCTATGAGACCTGCATAATCCATAAAACCGTCAATGCGTTCATAATAGAGTGCCGGTCCCACATAGAGCAGGACCGACCTGACGGAACCCTGCTCAAAAAACCATCGGGGTCCGGTGAGACCGACGAATTCAGCGGTTCCTTTCCATGGAACATATCCAACCTGACTGATATCAAAATCATTTCCGATCCAATTTCCTCTCACGCCGGTGAGCCACGTTTCCTTAGGTATCATCATGCCCGCCGAGAGAGCGAAGTCGCCACTGCCATTGCGGTATGAACGAGCGATCTGGTAGGACAACTGCCAGTCGGATGCGCGGAACGCGCCGTCAATGTCAATAACACCGTTATCATCGGACGGCGAATGTTTCCCTACGTACAGTATACCGATGGACGAATTGTTGAGAATTTGTTTTTTCACTCTGGCCGATGCAAAGTACGCCCCCTCTTCATTTGCAGAAATATCTTCATTCAAATAATCAGTTTGGCCGGTTCCTGCGAGAAATCCGCCGTATTCCCAGTCATTGATCCGGCCGGTCGCTTTTGTCCCTATAACTAATGGGACCTCGGTTCCATCCGAAAGTTTTTTGCCGATTCGGCGCGAATAGAACAGTTCAAGCGGTCTGTAGAATCCGGAATTACGTTCGCGTCCGGAGGGCATGAACACTTCATTACCCTGGGTAAAGAAAGGTCTTCGTTCATTGAAATATGATTCATACCGTGAAATATTGAAATTGAACGGATCAGCTTCTATCTGCGCGAAATCGGGATTCGCCGTCAGTTGATAAGTGAGCTTCTGGGATGGATTATAAAAGATG
>CAYGXH010000635.1:0-1615 GCA_964353675.1 uncultured Chlorobiaceae bacterium | reverse complement strand
TCCATCTGTCTCGTTATATCTCCTAAACTACTTATCTCTGCTGGTTTTTGTAATGGTGATCCTGTTCCGGTATTAGTCCCAGGTTGGAGCACCGCTCTATTCGTTGTCGGTATTAACACATTGCCGAAATTACGCTGTCCCTGCATCATTGCCGAACCAACGTCACTCGTTTCCCATAGACTCTGCTGAAAACTACGCGCCGCCAGCTCTGCCTCATTATATTGATCGACAATGCTATTCAGTTTTTCAGATAACCAATCAAGGATAGGATTCGATCCTCGTCCTACCTGTTGCCCGAGCATTGTTTTAAACCGCGTCCATGCGTTTGTTATTTTTACCGTTGATCCGGTAATCGAATCAGCATCGCGTTCTGATGCATTAGCAAATGCTCCGCTCCCTGTCGTTGCGTTTTCCAAAGCCTGCCGTAACAAATCGAACGATACACCGCCGCTACTTAACGCCTGCTGAACTCGATTGATTGATTCTGCATTGCCATACATCAATTCAGATAATTCTCTGAGAATCGGTGCGCCGAAAACTTGAATCTGCCTATACGTCAATTCACCGCGCATCTGAACGCGTGAATATGCCTCTGCTACCGATGATAAATCCTGCCCCGTCCCTGCGGCGATATTTCCAAGCATCCTGAGTGTTCTTGTTATTTCCTCGCTTGATGTTCCAGCTCTCAATAATTGACGGGTAACCTCGGAAACCTCACTTCGTAAGAATGTCGAACTTGCAGATAATTCGTTGATTGCATTTGCCGCCGCTCTGGCACCCGCCGCACTTCCAGCCATTGCACTGATCTGCAAGGATGACCGTCTCGCATTTTCGGCAAGAGTAAGACACTCCATGGCAATTTTACGTATTTCATTAACAATAGCAAGAGCCATCATCGCCTTAAAGGCTGATGTAACCGTACCAATCGATGACTTCCAGTCTTTATTTTTATTTTTATCTTCTTCTTTTGTCGCTACTAATTTTTTAGTATGATCGTCAAGATCAACAACAGTTTTATCCAATAGCTTTAAGGACGTTTGCGCCGAAGCCGCATCCGTCGTTACTGGTATGAGTATCCGCATCGTGGTAACTTGTGCCATCTTATAACCTCGGTTTCCCTGCGTTAACCTTGATAAGTGTTTCCAAATATTTCAAGGTCACGATCCCGATTGAAAAATGATGTTCGTAATGTTCTTCCATCGTCGTTATCGTCTCGACAAATTCAGGATCAAGCTCATTCCAGGCTTTTCTATTCGGCAATCCAAGACCATAATGAAAGTATCTCCATGCCGCGTAAAACTCGAAAAACTCTTCATTGAAAAAACCCTGTATCTCTCCCTTCTTACATATCATTACCGGATGTTCAATATCTCCGATAACGTGCAACCGATCCTCAAGACCTCGAACGGGAACATAGTCGGCCTTCCCTTCACAAAGTAAATGAAAGGCCGCTATGACTTTTTTCTTTCAAACCCGCTCTCGGAAAGTGTTCCGATAAAAGAAATGATCTGAGATACAAGTTCACTAAGCTCGGGATATTTCTCTGAAAGAATATCATCAAGCGTCATTTCATGCTCTGCCTTTCCGTCAACCTGAATCGTTGGCGGATTGATGA
>CAYGXH010000634.1:0-1630 GCA_964353675.1 uncultured Chlorobiaceae bacterium | reverse complement strand
AACATTCAACAGTTTAAAACTTAAAATTATGGCACCCAAAAAGTTGGAGCGATGTGTTCGCAAGGTTATGTCATCAGGCAAGAGTAAATCATCCGCTTATGGAATCTGTAGTGATAGCACCGGAATTAAGCGGAAGGCAGGCGGCGGCTGGACGCAGGGCAAGAAATCATCTTCAACAAAGAAAAGGTAAATGAAAAAAGAAAACTTGGTAAATCTTGTTTCTGACTTCCTTGCCAGCGGACAGCCGGACGATATGATTGGACAATATCATCCTGCTATTATTAAGAAATATCTGGAGCTTGCGTTTAACCAGATCGTTTACCAGGTGTGGTTGAATTGTAAGAAATTCAGCGATTACAGTCAGCTCGACGCATGGACATATACTTATGAACTTGAAATATGGGATGTAGTTATTGCTGGGAGCTGGGTAAGTGGTCATATAAAATTGCCATATCCTCCGATGCAGCTTCCGGATAACATGGGGATAAGGGAGGTTGCTGTCAAAGGAGACGATAATATAGTTTTTGCATATCTTGATAATACTGCTGCTGCAATTTTCAATGAACTTGAAGTATCTTCAATTGATGCCACTCCTACGTTTAGACTTGAAATGAACAATACTCTTGTCCTTCCTGAATCACATATTTTAAGGCTTGCAAAAATACCGTTATCGACATATAATCTTTATTCGGGATTTGATCCATTTACTCTTAATGTAAAATTAATTGTACCACTTGATCGAATAGGCGATTATGATGATATTGCTATACCTGCAGGGCAGGAAGACGCTCTTGTGAAACAAACTGTGGAGTTTTTGAGAAACAAGCCACCGCAGGACACGGTACCGGATTCGGTAGCAAATCGACCAAATCAACTTTAATAATGAAATAAATGAGCTTTGATTCACCAAAAACCCCGGGAGTAGTATCACTAAGGTATATTATCATGAGTGTCTTAAACCTGCTTGGAGACTACTCTATGCGGAATTATTACAGGCTCATGCAGATTGCTATCAGTGGCTATAAAGTTTTGAATCTTTGGCACCTTGATAACATAGAGGTTGTTTATCTCGAGATGAATACCGCGAAGGTCGCCACACTTCCGACAGACTTTGTGGATTGGCTAAAAATGGGAGTTCCTATAAACGGCAAATTAAGAGTTTTAACAAACCATAAACAAATACTTTTGCCAAGATCATTCCCGGACGGAACGCCCGTGGGGAATACCGATGCGGATGATACGGTTGATGCCGCATCACTGGTATATTTTTCCGATCATTTTCGTGGAGGACAGTTCGTGGGTGGATTATTTGGCATGTCCGGAGGTGTTGACGATGCTTATTATCGCTTTGACCGGGAAATGGGAACGGTTGTTTTTACAGGGTCAGTGCCAAGGTCCCAGATCGTCTTGGAATATATTTCTTCCGGAGTAAAGGCCACTGGATCGACGATGATTCCAATAGAATGTGAACCGGCATTAAGAACATACGTTTTATGGCAGCGAATTGAATATGACAGCAGAACGGCTCTGAGCGAAAAACAGCGGAGGAAGGATGATCATGAGGAAGAAATCGAAGCATTAAGAACGTTTCAGTCAGTTTTCACTAAAGACGAGTACAAGCGCATGCTGT
>CAYGXH010000633.1:0-1638 GCA_964353675.1 uncultured Chlorobiaceae bacterium | reverse complement strand
TTGAACTGGACGATGGCGCAAACTTTAACGTCTCCATCTATCGCGCGCCTTCGGTTGAATTACAACAAGCAATCACGCGGCTGTAACTCATCGACTGGGAGCAGATTTCTATATCTGCTCCCCTGAAGAGAGAGTATGAAAATAATAGTAATAGGTGATTTACATGGAGAATGGCTCTGGCTCAATTCGCTTCTGAATAAGCAGTTGCCCAATCTCGTCCTATCGGTTGGAGATTTCGGATGGTTTCCTCATCTTCATTCACCTGTTCAACACCGGCCAAAGCGTTCTTATAATCCACATGAGTTCAATGTTAAAACACCAAGCCGGCGGTTCGATCAGTATGGCATAAGAAATCCTGCAAACGTTCCTATCTATTTCTGTCCGGGCAATCACGAAAACTGGGAAAATTTATTGACGCATCTTGGAAGAAAGCCCATTGACTTAATGCCAAACGTGTATTATATTCCACGTGGCGGCATTTTAGAGCTGCCTTATCCGTTTAGAACAACGCTGTTCATGGGCGGCGCAGACTCAATAGATAAGTTAGACAGAAACAGAGGAATTGATTGGTGGCCGGAAGAATTGATAACTTTGGGAGATATTTATAATCTTCCAAACAAAAAAATCCATACTGTAATAAGTCATACATGTCCAACAGAATTCAAATCGCTTCTTTTTAAGGATAAGAAGAAAGACCCATTTTGGGAAGGTAAATTTAAAGATCCGTCTTGTGAAATGCTTTCTCTAGTTTGGGAGAAATATAAACCAAGAACTTGGTTCTTTGGTCATTTTCATGTAACAAGAGAGTTTAAATACCGTGATACTAAAGTATTTGCTTTGAACAAAGCACCAGACTCAGGCTGGTGGAAATCATTTGATATACAAGGAGATTGGAAGTATGATAACATTTAATCCACAACCTATTCACGAACGTTGCGTTGGGTGCGAAAGAATCGTTGAGGCTACCAACACATGCAAAGCGTATGAAAACCCGACAGCAAAGTGGGAACCAAAGCCCGGCGCATCGCTTGCGCCCGATATCATGATTTGGTGCCCGTTGGCAACGCACTTTGACAATTTGCCAGAGGAAATAAAGCAGAAAATCAACCCTATCAAGGCCAGCAAACGCGCGTCTGGTGTAGTTAAACCAAAGAAAAGATAAAGGGAGGATATATGTCCGCCGAAAGGGTTGGACAACGGCTTTCAATCGATCTGTTCGGTACGTTAGACACACACCAAAATTTAATGCAAGAGTTTCTAAGCAAAGTAAAGGCGTCAGGGATAAGAGTTTATATTATCACTGGCGCCTTTAATACTTTTGCAAACCAACGTCTGCGAGAACTTAACTTCAGAGAAAAAATCCACTACGATCTTATAATTTCTATTCCTTCCTATCTTATCAACCATAACGTCTCGTTTGTTCATACAACATACGGTAAGCATGTTTGTGATGAACGTGTCTGGTGGTCAGCCAAAGCCCAAATATGTAAAGACATGAGGATTGCGGTTCATCTTGATACCGACTATCGCTATCGGCAGGGATTTGAAGGAACAAAAAGCAGATTCATTTACGTTGCCGAGACCGCGCTTGCTGGTATCGAAGAACTCGTTCTTAATAGTAACAAAAAGGGAAGTGCT
>CAYGXH010000632.1:0-1638 GCA_964353675.1 uncultured Chlorobiaceae bacterium | reverse complement strand
CCGGCACCATTCCGTTGCTAAGAACGATCTTCTGGCCGGGTGCACTGGTAATAAATGAAATAAATCCAGAACCTACGCTGTACATATCAATCCTTGAATAAATAAAAACTTCGCTCGCCAGAGGATAGTATCCGCGGTATAGGTGCGCCTGAAACGGGGCAAAGTATTGTCCCTTTATTTCAAGTGAATCGGGAGTCGAAGGATCGGATAATTCCAGGACCCTGATCTTTTCATTTTGATCTCTCAGCCAGTTAACACCAATAATACCGATGGCATCGGGATTTTCTGCAATCCCCTTAATCATTTCGGGTGATGACCCGGCTGTAACGGCACGATCGGTGAACCGTTTTCCTCCGAGGATATTCATCCCCACAACTTCAAACTCCCCCGCATTCGGGTCGGGGAGGATAACATCGATTGATCCCCCTTTCCCGTCAACTTCCTTCCAACGAGTCACAAGACCGCGAAAGATGCTGTCGAGCTGCGTTGTACGCAGTCGGCTAACCGTGTTTTCGGAATTCACGATAACTGCAATGCCGTCGATGGCGATCTTGTATTCTTTAAAATCGATTTGCGCCCTTTTCGCGACCTCGCGCTCTTCCGTATTGAGAGGGCGGGAAGAAACGATGAACTGAATCGTATCGTTGAAAATTCTGGTTATCGCCTCACGGGTAGTTGCCGTGATGATGTTTAGGTGCGCATTGGTGTAAAGACTTTCAAACTTTTCTTCCTGCTGTCGTATCATGGGCAGAATAGTTTCCGAAACGACAATGGTAATCGAACCCTTTGTCGGCAGTTCGGTTTTTTCACCGATACATCCGAGGATGGATATGCTGATGATGCACATCCACCCCCAGAGAATTACTGAATATGTTCTATGCTTCTTCATTGCGCTTTTTAATGCTTACCATAATAATCCGATATGCTGCATAGAGCACCATCATACTGCCGAGAATAATCCTGAAGTTCGTTGGTATGGTATCGGGGAGTGAGTACCCCGTCAGTACGACGATACCGATTACCAGGATGAGTCCTGCAGTAATAAAGCTCGTAATGCGGACTACCGATTGCGCGTTCATAGAAATATCCTACTTATTCAGCTTGAAGCGAAACGGTACTGCCGCCCAAACGGCGACAGGACCATTATTCATTATCGCGGGTGTGAAGACCCACTGCAGGGCCGCTGCTCTTGCCGGTTCATCGAAGATTTCCGCATCGCTCTTCATAACAACCGCCTTCTTTGCCTTCCCTTCTTTATCAACCAAGATTTTCACCCATACGGTTCCTTCGACACCGGCACGGCGCGCGATTTCCGGGTAATCCGGCTGAACCTGCTTCACCGGAACCGGTAGTTTTTCAACCGGTAAGAAGTCAGGCGGATCGTCTTCGATCTGAAGGTCCTGCTCAATCTGAACCTGATCATCTCCGCCCTGTTGTGACATTACCGGGCTCTGGATGGCAGAGAGTTCCTGCTGAGTCGCGATCGTCTGTTCCGGACTCACTTCGGCATCAGGTACGGGCACAGGTATACCGACCGTTGGTTTCGCAACAGGGACACTGACTGCCACTGCTGCCGATGCTTCCGTTTCCGTGAGGGACGGGGGCGGACCGAGGTCTGTATACTTAGTGAGACGAACT
>CAYGXH010000631.1:0-1645 GCA_964353675.1 uncultured Chlorobiaceae bacterium | reverse complement strand
ATAATAACCACTCCCTGATTTTTTAAGTTTTTCATGGATTTTTAAATATTTCGGGTAATGTTTCACGTTTCATATCGCCAAGCCAATTTTTAATTAATAAATTTGGTGATTTTGGTTGGCAAAAAAGTCGTTTTGTACACCTGCCTTATTGTCTGTCGTCAATAAATATTCAAAGTTCTGATGTAGATGCAGGTTATGCATTATTTCTCGGGAGGCTCGAATCGTATAAGGGGATTTCGACGCTTATAAAAGCAGCGTCGATAAATAAGAATATTCGTTTGAAGATTGTAGGCAGCGGATCTGAAAAGGATTCAAATATGAATTTGATTTCCGAATTACAACTGAAGAACGTGGAATTTACGGGATACTTACAAGGTGACGAGCTTCAAAAGATAATTCAGAATTGTTCGTTTATCGTTGTTCCTTCCGAATGGTACGAGAATTATCCTTTTGTTATCATGGAAGGAATGACAGCGGCGAAACCTGTGATTGCATCAAGAATCGGAGGTTTACCGGAAATGGTAGATGACGGAGTGTCGGGATTTTTATTCGAACCGCAGAATTATAAAGAACTTGCAGAAAAGATGAGAATACTTATCGGAGATAAATTACTTCGTGAGAAGATGGGGCGTAAAGGAAGAGAAAAAGCCGTGGTAGATTTCGATCCCGATCGGCATTATGAAAAAATTATGCAAGTCTATTCAGATGCATTAACTCAGAGAACCACAAAATCCATGATGGAAATAAAAAGTGAATAAAATCTACATTGCCGGATGTGGGGGAATGCTCGGCGAGGCTTTCTTTCTGCATTTTCAGAGGGATTACTCGCTCAAGTGTACCGATATTGATGTAAATGACAAATGGTTGTCGTATCTCGATTTCAGAGATGCATCCGCATATCGTAAAGATGTGTTGGACTTTCGCCCTGATTATCTGTTTCACCTCGGGGCGTACACAGACCTTGAATACTGCGAGCTTCATCCCGAAGATACATACATGACTAACACGGTCTCGGTTGAGAATGCAGTATACATCGCAAACGAGATTGATATTCCCCTGCTTTACATCAGCACTGCAGGGATATTCGACGGTTCGAAAGATGTTTATGACGACTGGGACTTGCCAAATCCGCTTGGACACTACGCCCGTTCAAAGTATGCAGGAGAGGTTTTTGTTCAGCACAACGCCAGGCGATATCTCATCTGTCGGGCAGGATGGATGATGGGCGCCGGACCGCGTAAAGATAAAAAATTTGTTCAAAAAGTCATGAAACAGTTGAAAGATGGCAAGAAGGAATTACATATAGTCAATGATAAACTAGGTACTCCAACTTACACGCACGATTTTGCGAGAAATGTCGGTGCACTCCTGAAAACAGAACACTGGGGTCTTTATAATATGGTATGCGAAGGTGTGACGAGCCGGCTCGATGTAGCGCGGGAATTGATAACAATCTTGCAGCTGGAGAAAAAAATAAATATTGTGGAGGTAACGTCAGATTATTATAAAAATGAATATTTCGCGGCACGGCCTCCCTCTGAACGATTGCTGAATGTTAAACTCGGATTGCGTAAGTTAAATATAATGCGCGATTGGAGGGTGGCGTTGAGGGAGTATGTGGAACAGTATTATAATGACTATATTT
>CAYGXH010000630.1:0-1645 GCA_964353675.1 uncultured Chlorobiaceae bacterium | reverse complement strand
TCTTCTTTTTCCTTTTTTTTAGTCTTACTACGCAAAACCGTATCACTGCTTTCCCTATGAGGATATGTTTTTAAAGAAGGAAAATCGATGCGAACGTTGAAATGAAATCAGTCTAGTAATCTTTTGTTACCGTTGTTTCTAATTTTATCTTTTCAAAACATTTAAATGAATCCACAGGATAACAAAACTCATAAAACCTTAGGGGAGCGAAATGGTTATGCGAAAAAGTTGGGTAACGAAGGCTGTTGTTTGTGGAATAATATGTATTTTGGTGATAACTACATCTATGGCAACAGCGACAGTAAATTCTGTTAAAATGAGTAAACAAATGAATACGAATGTTAATAGTTTAAGTTATACGTTCCTTTTTAAAGAACCCGGCTTTAGCTCTATACAAGCAGCTGGTTCTGATTATACGAAAATCGATATGCAAGGATGTTTGGCAATAGGCAAACAAGCAGGCGATCCATCGATGCCCGTAAGAATAGTTACACTTTTGCTGCCACCCAAGAAAGTAGTGACTAGCATTGATGTTGTTGGAACACCTGTTCCGATTAATTCATCTGGTATTAATCTAAAGGAAAAGCCTATTTTACCATATCAAAAACCAATTCCCATTGGGAGCATCGAGCAACAAGAATTTATAAAAAATACAAATATCTATTCTTCTATCGCTCTTTATCCCTCTACAATGTACAATGATTATCAAATAAGTTATTCCCACGGCTATGCGATTCTAGATTTCAGTCTTAATCCACTACAATATAATCCAAAGGATGGCACTCTTGTCTGCTATTCACAAATGACGGTTATCATAAATCTTCAGGACACCAATTATGTTGACCAGTTTTTCAGCAATAATCCAAGTGATGAAGCATATGTCAAAACTCTTGTATCAAACCCTGACATAACAAACCTCTACCAGACAGCCGATTTGCCCACATTTGAATATCCTGGAGGGCTGTGTGACCCTAGTCAGCATTTCGACTACGTCATTATTACCACTACGCAAAACGGACTCGATTACTGGGATATTGGTGGTACGCTTCATTACAACTGGAACAGTCTCATGGCCGAACATGACGGTGATGGATTAAGCAGTACCCTAGTGACCGTCCAAGATATCAACGCATGTACCGACTACCATAGCTCATACCCACTGTTCAACGACCAACCGGCACACATCCGCGAGTTCTGCAAGGATGCCTATGAGGACTGGGGAACACGGTATGTTCTTATCGCTGGTGATGCGGATACGATCCCCGCCCGGCAGTTGTACTACCAAGTTGAAGGGAATGTCGACTCTGATCTCTACTGGAGTAATCTTGATAACAATTTCAACGCGGATGGTGATAACCAATGGGGTGAAGAAGGAGACAACGGTTTTGATCTCTATTCTGAGATTTTCATTGGACGTATCACTTGTGATACTCCTCAGGATGTCTCGAACTGGCTGACAAAGAGTTTCTATTATGCAAATAGCACTGAGGAGGTATACTTAGATAATGCAGCATTTTATGGTGGTGATACCGGATGGAATTGTCAGGGGGATGATTTCATTGATTACAGTGCCATAAAAGGAACCGACGACTGGCTTGGACCAGATCCTAATGACCCTGGTGAGTTCCCTACATGGGTTGGCTTC
>CAYGXH010000629.1:0-1647 GCA_964353675.1 uncultured Chlorobiaceae bacterium | reverse complement strand
AACACGGATGGTTCTCAGGGTGCAGCACGCGGAGCGGGTGTGGGCGCCGGCTTGTATTCGTCACTCGAGGAGTCATTTATCGGATTGAAGAGCGCGAAAGTGATCGAACCGAATCTAAAACGGCGTGAGGCATACCTCGAAACGTACCTGCAGTGGCATCATTACCTTAAATTATTACTCGGTCAAGGAGAGTCTGCAGGTGAATTTCTGTGAGCTTGTGTAAGTAACATGACTCCTCGTGAGCGATGGCTTGCTCTTTTTGCCGGCGAAAAGCCTGACTGCATTCCTACCGATTACTGGGGAACTCCGGAAGTGACGAACCGGCTGTTGAAAGACCTTCGATGCGCCACGGAGGAAGATCTCTATATAAAACTCCACATTGATACGATTAATAAAGTTGAGCCGCTTCATCCTGTACCCTCTCACTTGATGGATGATGGAATGGATATCTGGGGTCTGAAACGGAAATGGATTAATTACGGTACCGGTGGGTATGATGAGGTTGAAAATCATCCGTTTGCCTCAGTAAAAACTGTCGAGGAAGTACACAATTATCCCTGGCCTTCTGCAAAGGATTGCGATTATGAAGCTTTCATAGTTTTGCTCGGCAACGCCCCTAAGCATCGCATCATCAAAACGGGTGATTATGAACCGTTCCTACTGTACTCTGCTTTACGCGGGATGGAACAGGCACTGATGGATCTGCTTGAAGCCCCGGAAATTGCACACACTGTGCTCGATCACATCTTTGAATATCACTTTGAACTCAATCAGCGCGTGTTCGAGATTGGGAAAGGTCGGATAGACCTGACCTATATTGCCGAGGATCTCGGGAGTCAGCACGGACTCCTGATTAGCATGGAGCAGATCAGAGAGTTTATTCTTCCCAATCAGAAACGCATGGCCGATCTTGCACGGAGTTACGGCATTCACATATTTTATCACAGTGATGGCGACGTTCGTGAAGTGATACCCGATCTTATCTCCGTTACCGGAATTGAAGTTTTAAATCCCATTCAATGGCGATGTCCATCAATGGAACGGCGAGGATTGGTCCGTGATTTCGGGCGATCTCTCATTTTCCACGGGGCAATGGATAATCAGAAAACTCTCCCATTCGGTACAATTGAGGATGTGCGGGCGGAAGTGTGTGAGAATATTGAAATTTTCAGGAATGCCCGCTGGATTTGCGCACCTTGTCACAACATCCAGCCGGTAACACCGACACAGAATATTATTACAATGTATGAAACAATGCACGAGTACGGAACCTTATGAAGGATATTGTATGAAATGGACAACAGTACTGATCCTTGTTGTAGGCTTTTGCTGCAGTGTGAACGCACAGGAAAAGAAGATGACGAGTGACCCGGCACCCGGATATACGACGATCACAGAAAATGATCTTATGGAGACTGTTAGGTATTTCTCCTCGAAGGAATGTGCAGGAAGGTTATCCGGTCATCCGGGGTATGATACCGCGGCGGCGTACGTTGTTCGGAAATTCCGCGATCTGGACCTGAAGCCGCTTGTTAATGGAAGCTACTTTCAACCGCTTACGGTGGAGTACAATGAAATATTGCCTCCCGTCCATCTTCGTCTTGTTGCTCTGATTCCCCAAATGGGCAAATTTGTGGGGCGTGAGTA
>CAYGXH010000628.1:0-1650 GCA_964353675.1 uncultured Chlorobiaceae bacterium | reverse complement strand
AACATATATGTCATCTCTTTCATCGTCATGCGACAGAAATCGAACTTCAGAGGTTGGTAAAGACGTAAGAAATCAAGTATACGGAAAAATCGCTCCTTCGTGGCTCGGGTTTTCGTTGGCACTTTTCGTTGCAGGCTGATCCGCTTGGTCGTCGGCAATTTCCAAAACGGGACCATTTTCGTATATATAGGGAACTCAATCAAACTACCTTGAGGATCAGGCACATTCACATCGTCCTTAAATGGCCAATAATAGCCGTTCCTAAGTGCCCTCCGATAATCCATTTTGTGTTGATGCTGCAGGCCACCTTTAAATACAGAGGAATCAATTTTGATCCCTTTATCGCTCAAAGTTTTTGCTATGATATGAGTAGGCTGAAACAACCAATTGCCCGCACGGAAAGAAATTGGCGTAAAATCAGCCACGCCCAATAGCTTTTGTAGATATTCAATAGAGCGATAGATCATCCCGAATATTTTTTCTCTCTCTAGAGTACAAATATTGTACTCGTCATAATCGAGAAGCCATTTTCCTTTCACATATCTTCCGTTATACCACCGCGGATGCAAATGAAGCCCTAGCTCAAATCCTTTGCTATAAAGATCGCATATTTGATTTCTTACGAGGTCAATAGCCTGGTCTGCATTTTTTGTATCTATTATTTCCAATTCAGCCAACTCGACAAATACAACAAAACGCGCATTCCATTTTTCGAAGAGGGCCTTCAATCGATCCGCTGGTTCATAAACCAGTTCCTTAAGTGATCCTGCGCCATTTCCATATATCTCGTAATCTATAGTGAATATAAATTCAATCATTACTCAAATTAGAATCAATCCATAACCTACGATATACAACTCAAATTCATTTTATAAAACAATCTAATATAAAGATTTCCTCTCAAAAAACCTCTTGTCAATATTTGGTAGATACTCCAGTGATCATCTTATTTTCTATTTTTTTACCATCCCCTTCCTAGAAAGTCAATAGAAATTCATTTCAACACCTAGAAGATTAAGCTAGGATATATCGCTATGTCGATTGAATTTGAAGCCTTGTCAACGCGACATAAATATGTCCTCTTCTTAGAAATATGAAAATGTCCTATTTTCAACAAAGACCCTTAGCTATGGGGCCACGCTTCCAACGATGAGTAGGCGGAGGGCTGATCAGCGACAATAATAATTCCCCCGTTGACATCAATCAGAGCCGTACTTTGGGGTTTCCTCGGATTTTCAGGGCGAAGGCCGGCTTCTTCCGAGGGTCTCTTTAATTATCTTTATCATTTCATTTGCTAGTTCTAGGTTCTTAGATGGGATGAAATGCGAATCGGGCAGATAGTATCGTGGATCATTAGGGGGGCAAATTTCATGAGTACTTAGAAACGCGATATTATAAGATAAAAGTGTCGGTTCCAATAATCTAAAAAGGTGATCACCCATGTAGACGTTATTCACAATATATATGATCGGGAGAGAATTGTGCTGTTTAGCAACTTGCGAAAATTCAATAACTAGTGACTGAAGTATTTTTACTTCTTCTGATTCAATATTGAATCCTTTGGCATCGCTATAGACCTCAGCTTCCTTTTTTCTTTGTATAGAATATGCATAACCTCGGCGCAACATGCGAAATATGCTCGAACTATCA
>CAYGXH010000627.1:0-1650 GCA_964353675.1 uncultured Chlorobiaceae bacterium | reverse complement strand
ATGAAAGCACCCTCTCAGAAAGACCCCCTGTCGTTACAATCATGGGACATGTAGACCATGGAAAAACATCGCTGCTCGATTACATCCGACAGAGTAATGTAGTAGCCGGTGAATCGGGCGGAATTACTCAGCATATCGGTGCCTACATGGTTACACTAGCGAATGGGAAAAATATCACGTTCCTCGATACGCCGGGACACGAAGCATTTACAGCAATGAGAGCACGCGGTGCGCAGCTGACCGACATTGTTATTCTCGTTGTCGCGGCGGATGATAATGTCATGCCCCAGACTGTAGAAGCGATCAGTCATGCCCAGGCGGCGAACGTGTCGATAATCATAGCGATAAACAAAATGGATAAGGGCGATGCAAATCCCGAACGGATCCGTCAGCAGCTTTCCGAAAAAAATGTCCTGGTAGAAGAATGGGGAGGAAGGTATCAATGTGTTGAGTTATCGGCCCGGACCGGTAAAAACGTCGACCTTCTACTGGAGAAAATACTCCTCGAGGCTGACGTCCTGAATCTCAAGGCAAATGCTGAACGCCTGGCACGCGGAGTTATTGTCGAAGCGAAAGTAGATAAAGGGAAGGGAACAGTGTCAACTCTTCTTGTTCAGAAAGGAAGGCTGATTGTCGGGGATTCATTCATCGCAGGAATTCAGAGCGGTCGCGTGCGCGCGATGTTTGATGAGCGAGGAAATCGCGTCGAGGTGGCAAAACCGTCGACACCGGTACAAATCCTTGGATTTGACGGTATTCCTCAAGCCGGCGATTCATTCATAGTTGTCCCGAATGAGCGGGAAGCCAGAGAAATCAGTTTACGCCGCCAGCAATTAAAGCGCGAGCAGGACTTCCGTTTATTCCACAGCATCACTCTCAATGATATTTCTCAGAAGATCAAGGATGGTCAGGTGAAGGAGTTGAAAGTTATCGTAAAAGGCGACGTCGACGGCTCGGTCGGCGCACTCTACGACTCCTTGATGAAAATTGTACACGCCGAGGTCAGAGTGAATGTGATCCACAGAGCCGTTGGAAGCATAACCGAATCAGATATCCTCCTTGCGGCCGCTTCCGGGGCCGTTATCATCGGTTTCCACGTGCGACCGAACCTGAACGCTCGACGGCTTGCTGAGCAGGAGAACGTCGATATCCGGCTCTACAACATCATATATGATGCCATAGAAGACGTTAGGAAAGCACTCGAAGGATTGCTCGCACCGGAGAAAAAAGAGGAAATTACCGCCACGGTCGAAGTGCGGGATATTTTCAAAGTTCCGAAGATCGGAACGATAGCAGGTTGTTTCGTCCAGGACGGAAAAATTCAGAGGGGGAATAAGGTGCGGTTAATTCGCGACGGTATCATCTTATTTGAGGGTGGTCTCCTTTCGCTCAAGAGGTTTAAGGATGACGTTCGTGAAGTAGAGTCGGGATTTGAATGCGGCATTGGTTTGGATGGTTTCAACGACGTGAGGGTTGGAGATACTATCGAAGCATATAAAATTATCGAAACAAAACGCAAATTATCATAAACAGTCGCACATGTCATTACGAACTGAACGGGTAGCATCACTGTTAAAAAAAGAGATAAGTACGTTCTTAAACCGTGAATACCGCGACCCTTCGTACGGATTCATCACTGTCATAGACGTA
>CAYGXH010000626.1:0-1654 GCA_964353675.1 uncultured Chlorobiaceae bacterium | reverse complement strand
AGGACGGCGACATGGGAGTCAGCTTCACCATTAGTGAAGATGATTTAGTGAACAGTTGGTTTGGATATCCAGCTCTTTATTTTTCAGGATATGTATGGAGTTTAGGCTTCTATCTGCCTCCAACTCTGAAACTAATAGAACGTGTTCTTTATAAAACTGGAAATACCGGCTCAACTGGATCAACAAATTTCACCGAGAGCGGTTATTACTGGGAGGGAAGCTGTGGTTACTTCAATTCGACGTTTAGTTTAGATGTCGATAGCTCAACAGACTTCGGGATTACAACTGTTGATTGTGACATATCGGCTGTTCTTCTTGCTGAAGGAGAACAATATGTCTATACCTATGCAGCAGATGTCGGCGATACCCGGATAGAGCTCTCTTGTTGATGATGATACCATATCATCAACCTCTCTCTTTTTTATTTTATAGAAAAATTATATATAATTAAATATTCATTCAATATTTATGAAAGAAATCCTCGTATTTCTCCTTCTCATGGTAAATGCCTTTTCATTCACCTCACTTGCATTTGCAGATTTGAATCTTGACACGGGAAACCATCCTCCTATTTATATCAATGGCAACGAGGAGTTCACGCCTAAGAACGGCGTTACGGGAGGCAACGGTACGGCAGAGGATCCGTACCGGATTGAGAACTGGACAATCATCAACGACGACTCCGCACCACAGGGCATCTTCATCAACAACACTGACGCCTATTTCGTCATCCGGAACTGCACGATTAGCGGGGTCCACGATCCCGACGAATTTCGGCAGGGGGTACGGTTTTTCCAAGTACAGCATGGGACCATAGATGAGACCTGCACGTTAGACTGTGCGATTGGGATTTCGATTCGGCATTCCATGAAGATAACGGTTGCCAATAGTTCATTCCGAGATCATCCCTTTGAATTTGGATATGGGATTCAAATCATATCTTCGTCACATATCACCATCAACTCAAGTTATTGCTGTAATTTGGAAGTGGGAATTTGGACCATAGAATCTACAAATATCTCAATCCGCAGAACAATCTGCAGTGACAACCTGGACTGTGGTTTGATTGTTTATGTTGATAAGCTTCAAGGGACGGAACTACAATATTCCATTGAAAACTGCGAATTCAGCGGCAATGGCGTACAAGGGATAATAGTCTTTAGCGGGTGTTCACACGTCTCGGTACGGAACAGCTCTTTTTTCAATCAGGATATCGGAATAAAAATTGAAATGTTCACATTGGGTTCGATCGAGAACTGCACCTTTTCAGATAATGAACTTGGCATCTTCTTAGATCGAGCGAACAATGTGAAGGTAACAAATTGCAATTTTTTTAATAATATCAATGGCTTGGAGATAAGTGGATTTCTAACTAATGTTATCAAAGAAATCGAGGTCTCCTCATGCACCTTCAAGGACAATATATTAGGTGTCTTGCTCATGGATGCGATGGGATGCACCGTCCATCATTGTGTGCTCGCCAATAATTCCTATATCGGGCTCATCTCCGTCTGTTCCTTTGCACGCGTTTACTCAAACAATATCGTAAACAACGGTCGGAACTGGACAGAAAACATCGATCCGGCAGGCGTCTACAGCTGGCTGTCCTATCTCGATGTGCGGCAGAACTGGTGGGGGTCGTCGGAAGGACCAT
>CAYGXH010000625.1:0-1656 GCA_964353675.1 uncultured Chlorobiaceae bacterium | reverse complement strand
TACCCAAATAATCGGCGAGCTGGATTGCTTCGGGGAGGCTAACGTAGTGTGGTGCAATAGCGACTGTCTTGTGGAACTGTTCTTTAGAGATTTCGAAAATTGAACCTACGGGGTGTTTCTTCGTCATTATGGCGTCTAGTATAAGTACCCGATCGTATCCTTCAAGAAGTTCCATGAGTTTAAGCCCGCCCATCATTGCCTCGATAATTGCAACGGAATTCTGGAATTCATCCTTGAGCGATCGGACGGCAATAAGTCCAACCGCATCATCACCGAGGATATCGTTTCCGATGCCGAGGAGGAGTGTCGAAAGCGGCAGATTTTTCATTGTAAGTATTGCTTTATGAGTGAAAAAAAAGTAGAGCGGTGTCCGTGCCGCTCTACATAATCTTACGTACTATGAGTTAAAGGTTATCGCTTCAGTTCCTGCAGGATTTCGCCCTCTTTATTACGTATCAGTACTATGAGCGGCATCTCGCCTGGAAGTGCATGAGTTGCGCAGCCGAAACATGGATCATACGCTCGGAAAGCCATTTCCACCATATTGAGAATACCGTTTGATACTACGGTTCCTTTTTTGATTAATCCTTTTGCGGCTTTGTTGATGGACATTGCTATCGGTGCGTAGTTGTTGGTTGTACCGACTATGAGATTAGCTTTTCGGAGTATACCTTTCTCATCGGTAATATAGTGGTGAGTTAACGTGCCCCGTGGTGCCTCAACGATCCCGACTCCTTCGGTGGGTTTCGCTGTCGGGATGTTCCGGATGTGGGTATCCGTGATCTCAGGATCGCGAGCAAGATCGAGAGCCATTTCAGCAGCGCTGAGGAGTTCGATTGTGCGTGCCCAATGTGTGGCGAGAGTCGCGTGTACGGGTTTGCCACCGAGGGTTTTAAACATGCGATCGTACTCTTCCTGTGCGGCGGGTGTCGGCATACCATCAGCAGCGTTCAGGCGTGAGAGCGGTGTAGCACGGTAAACTCCGCTGTCGATTCCTTCGGTGAATCCCTTCCATCCTACCTTCTTCAGGAACGGGAATTTTAAGTAGGTCCATGATTCGACATGTTCGGCAACGTTATCCAGGTATTCATTTGGTGAGTACTTCACAAATTCTTTACCATTCGGATCGGTAACTCTGACTTTACCATCGTAGAAATTCACACGGTTCTTTTCATCGACGAGCCCCATTGAATAGATTTTCATCGAATAGGTTTCGGAGAGAATAAGGTCGACGTATGCTTTGTTCTTCAAGACAATGTCATTGAAAACCTGAATTGTGAATTTTCCGAAATCTACAAACCACTTGCAATGTTCTTCGATCTGCTTTCGTTCTTCTTCAGTAATTCCCTTGCTGACACCACCTGTAAGCGAGGTTACCTGGTGTGTCTGCTTGCCTCCCAGCACTTTTATGACTTCCTGGGTTCGTTTTCGCATTTCAATCACTTTGCCACCGACTTCCAGTCCGACTTTTTTAATGACTCCGAGGATGTTCCGCTCGCCCGGAGGTGCATCGGGGCCGACGACAAAATCGGGACCACCGAGTGCGTAAAAGTGTGTCGTATGATCCCCGGCGAAAAATGTATTATAAAGAAGCATCCGGAGTTTTTTTGCTGTCGGCGGAATTTCGACGTGCCATAAAGCGTCACAGGCTTTTGC
>CAYGXH010000624.1:1264-1656 GCA_964353675.1 uncultured Chlorobiaceae bacterium | reverse complement strand
CATAAGTCCTGCATAGTTTTATTTATACTTATTTTAATCACGGTGTCTGCTCGCTTCCCGCTTCGAAATCATGCTCCTCCCACATGATTATAACGCCGGGCATACATCTTTTTATTTTAGTACTGTAAAAATTTAAACGATATAAAAAAAGGAAAGATTATTTACGCTGTAAGTTCATATCGGGGTATGAAAAAAATGGCCGATCCAATTCAGAATCGGCCCGCCTACGCTACTGGAATGAACAGGTAGGCTTCGGCGGGGAGGCCTAATGATTTACCCACCGATTCATCCGCCGGAGCTCCTTCTTCTGGAGCGCAGGCGGGCACACCACGTAGCTTACGGAAAGAATTCAACTAAGCATATATTGCCAGAGACAATGAGCATCATGAATT
>CAYGXH010000624.1:0-1254 GCA_964353675.1 uncultured Chlorobiaceae bacterium | reverse complement strand
ATTCAACTTCATTAATACCTCTCACCGTTTCTACGCTAATTCGTATTATCGAACCATGTAGTGAGGAATTTAACATTCAAATGAAACGAAGACTTCCAAGTGGATATTCCGAAGAACTGATTATGTGATCGGTCAAATTACCGAAATATGTTTCGATTAGCAGAAATCTCATCTTTTAATCCCTGAATTTTCCCATTTGATGGATGAGCATATATCTGTCCCCAGCTGTTTTTCAGAGCCATCGTCAAAAATAATTGCACACATCAAACCTCTAAAATCTATTATTTTCAAAGAAAAATGTCTGGTATACACGACAATATGATAATATTACTTGACATAATGTAAAGCTTTCTTTACATTTATATAAATTAAAAAGTAATTATCTTGAGTAGAAACGGCATGACTATACTTCTTGTTTTACCTGCGGGAAAACAGTTTCGGGTTGAGAGTCCGAATGCAAAAGTACCGCGCCGCAAATATCTCCGATTTAGTCTGCTTCCGCTCACAATTATTGCAGCACTCACACCTAAGGAATTCGATGTTACTATCATCGATGAAAACGTGGAGTATCTCGACCTCACTCGATCTTTTGATTTGGTTGGCATTACATTCATGACGGCTTTGGCTCCTCGTGCGTATGCTATTGCGTCAGAGTTTCGCAAGCAGGGAATTCCAGTAATAGCCGGCGGGTATCATTCGACATTGTGTCCTGATGAGGTTGCCGAACATTTTGATGCTGTCGTTGTTGGAGAAGCTGAATTACATTGGAAAACAGTCCTTGCCGATTGGCAAAAGGGCTCATTGAAAAAAATCTACACGACTGACAGGCAGTGTAATTCGAAAGAAATCCCAATACCGCGGCGTGAACTAACCAATCGCATTGCAAACGAGTACGTGACCATCAATGCGGTCCAAACAGGACGCGGTTGCCGTAACACATGCCGCTATTGTTCCATCACCGCATTCTATCGCAACACGCATCGCAGCAGACCATTAGATAATGTTTTGGACGAACTCAAGCGACTTCCAAGAAACATCATGTTCATCGACGACAATATTATTGCGAATCGTACATACGCCCGTGAGCTGTTTAAAGGAATGATTTCCCTGCGTAAACGTTGGGTGGGTCAATGCTCTATAGATTTAGCAGATGATCCGGAGCTCTTGGCTTTGGCGAAAAGGGCAGGCTGTATCGGGCTATTTATAGGCATCGAGTCTTTAGACGAACAGAATATGGGTCAGTTTGATAAATCT
>CAYGXH010000623.1:0-1664 GCA_964353675.1 uncultured Chlorobiaceae bacterium | reverse complement strand
ATATAACATGCAATAACGTCCTACATTGGGAGATAGGATTTTTACTAGAGAGGATTGACTTTACTTTATTTTCACCAAGGACTCGACAATTCGTAGAATACCAAGGGAAAAAGATATATATCAGTATGATAAGGATGGAAATGTTATTAGATATGAAAGTTATTTAATTGTACTACCCGCTGATACTATGCCGATGTTGTATCAAATAAAAATGTTCTATTACGATCAGGAAGAAAAACTGACTAGTATGATAGAGTACCATGATATACGACGGGGTAGTTCTATTTTGGAAATAGATACGAGCCTAACATTGTATGAATATGATGGGGAGAATAATTTAATTACCGATAAATACATTCGTGTATCTAATAATAATCGTCCTTTGTTACGATACGATTATAAATATGATACTCTTGGAAGGCTTGTTGAGAAAGCTGATTTTTATTCGCCAAAGTGGAAAGGTCCATATTCTGATGATACTGCATTATATCTAGGAAGGTTCGAGCGTTTCAAGTATATCGAATCGGGGAAGAAAAATATAACATATTTAATCTTTCCTCCAACAGGTATTTCAGATACCGTAGATATGTTTCACCCGATTAAAAATGGTTATTTTGAGTCCACGGGAGATAGTTGGTTAAAGTATGATGATAGGGATTTCCGCATAGAAGAATTTATTAAATCTACATCTGAGATTATTAAGTACAGTTATCTTTTTAATGAAGATGGAAATCCAATCGAGCGATATAGCATGAGAGAAGGAGGTGAGGAATATATCCTCGATAAATATCGTTATGAATATTTTAAATAATCACAAGTAATAAATGTGTGGAACATAGAAGGAGGTGTAGGATGCCCAGTCTCAAAAGATAACATAGAACAAATACCAACTGGTATCTTAATATCAGACTATTTGAATTACACTAAAGAAAATGGATATCAGGAATCCATATTTTCCTGCGGCTGACCGATTTGCCAAAGGGATTGCGGAGAAGGTAATGTGGGTGCGTTATTTATTTATTTTTACAATGCTCACCACGTGAGTATAGTTTGTAGAAGAATAATCTGATTACCTAGTCTGATCTGTCCCTGATGATACTTTTCCCTCGGTTTCACGCATAGCGATACAGCTGCAAATAAAATTTGAGGAATTATATCGGTAGAGGAAAGGATAAATACCGCACGGCATGATATAATCTGTCTATAAAAAACATGCATCGATTATATGGTCACCGGTACCGTCTCTTATTTCTCTTTTAATATTTTAGGTTTTTCATTGCAACCAAATGGTTCATAAGCTTGTACGAATTTTACGAGAAGATCATTTGCCTCGCTGACACGTTCGGGTCCGTTGTCATTAATACGTACATGTACATATGTGGCGCCCTTAGAAGCAATGCACTGAGCTTTTCTATGCTTTTTGGATACATGTTTACCGAGATCGCCCTCGCCGATGTAAAGAGGTTCCCAGTTGTTTTTTACTATCTTCGCATAGATATAATTTCCATGTTGTCCGTCGGCAAATGTAGTCGGCCAGGGATAAATGTAATAAAGATACGTTTTGCCGCTTGCACCAAGCCAATTGCATATATTTAGTGAGCTCATTTTTTTCTAATGAAGAATTTTTCCTAGTGTCATAGATATCCTAAAATTATGTCTTATTT
>CAYGXH010000622.1:0-1667 GCA_964353675.1 uncultured Chlorobiaceae bacterium | reverse complement strand
GTCTTTCGACAGGCGAGCTGGCATTTTATGCACAGAATATACCTCCCGTCTCTGCAAGACGATATTTCCTTAAGGATGGAACTCCATTTGTCGGCGGGAGAGCTAGGGCATCGGGAAATAAAGTCGAAAATGACCTGCTCTCTGTTACCGTCAACCCTTCCACCGGTGCGATTAATGGAATTATATGGAAGGGTAAAGAGCTGGTTGATCGGAGTAAAGACCTCGGAATTAACAGATATCTCTATGTTCCGGGTAAAGATCCCGTACTTGCCCGGTCATTATCGAATGTGAAAGTCTCGGTAAAGGAACAAGGAGGTCTGGTGGCTTCCCTTATTATAGAGGCAGACGCACCCGGGTGCCGCCGTTACCTGAGTGAAATTCGCTTGGTTGACGGAATGGATCGTATCGACATAATAAATACGGTGGTGAAGAATGCTGTGCGTGAAAAAGAAGGAGTGCATTTTGCATTTCCGTTCAATGTTCCCAGCGGTGAAATCCGCTACGATGTAGCTTACGGTATCGTAAAACCTGAAGAAGACCAGTTACCCGGTTCGTGTAAGAATTTCTTCTCGGTACAGAGTTTTGTCGATATCTCCAATAGCGAGTACGGAGTGACCTGGCTCCCGGTTGATGCCCCGCTAGTTGAGATGGGAGCAATTAATGCTGAACAACCATGGATGAAATCCATCCAGCCGTCTCAGTGCGTTTACTCCTACGTGATGAACAACTACTGGCACACTAACTATAAAGCCGATCAGGAGGGTCTAGTAACATTCCGTTATTCAATTCAACCGCATGGAAAGTACAAATCCTATGAAACAGTTAAAATCGGCCGTGATCAGAGGGAGCCATTGATTGCAGTTGCTGCAGATACAGGAAAGAAAAATCCGACTCCGCTTTTCTTGGTTGAGCCAGCCGAAGTATTAGTTATTTCCTGTAAACCGATTGACCGCGGATGGCATGTACAGTTGTATAATGCTTCGGGTCAAAACCGGCAGGTTGCCATCCGATGGAACAAGGATATTGCGGTATCGTTGCATTTGAGTGATATTTCTGGGAATGTGCTCGAAGAAATATTAAATAGATACTCGATGCCTGCATACAGTACGAGATATATACGTGTACATCAGAAATAATTCCGGGGACAGAATACGATAAATATTTATAATCATAGTATCTTAATGTATCTGCTTATTTCAATAAATGTTTAATGCTATTTTGTAAATTATAAAAAATATTAATAGGGTGAAAAAGAAAGCTATACAAATGGAATCTTTGTTTCCACCGATCGAAAACGGCGGAAGGTGGGAAACAAAGGGTATATTCTCAGAGCATTATTTACAAATACGTCTGAGAGAAGCTCAGTATTGGCCCAAGGATGATTATGCACAACCGATCTTCGATTTTGTTTCGGAGTTATGGAAGAAACGATATATTGGACTTGCAAAAGGAAATGAGGAAACAACTCGGCGTGAATTCCTGGAAAAGGTTCTTGAAAAGTTAGGTATTTCATTTTATTCGAATCTCGGATTACCTGAATCGGAACGCGCACAGACGCCAGATTATCTCCTATTTGAAGATGAGGAGACTAAGAATGGTGTTTTTAACGAAGATGATGAAGTAAAATACCAGTCGGCGATCGGTTTAATGGAAGCAAAAAAGGTTCA
>CAYGXH010000621.1:0-1672 GCA_964353675.1 uncultured Chlorobiaceae bacterium | reverse complement strand
GCTCTGTAACCATATCCATCAGGAAGTTATCCATGCGACGCAGAAACGTACCCCATTCAAACAGATTGCAGCCGCAGACAATCATCAAGGCCCGAGCGGAATTCCGGCGAAGCCACAGCGTTCTTTCACGGAGTTGATTCCAGAAATCCGGCTCATTGGCATGATCCCACGGACTGTGCACAAGGGCAGCCCAATGGACTTTTTTCATAGCTTCAGGCAGTTCCTTGAAGTTGTCGGGATACCCATTCACATAGGGGAAATAGGTTTGATCAAAGAATGTCCCGCCTGCGGGCATACGCGCAATGATCTCACCATCAATCTCCGCCTCATACGATCCGTCGTGGCGTGCGATCGGTTTAAACCAACGGGGATACTGAACAACGGAACCATCCGCTGCCGTGATGTCGTACCAGTCCTGAACCTGTTCATTGAACATCCTGCCGACATCAACGACATCGACACCAAAATAATCGAGGATTGATTCTTCAGGTTGCGCGAGTTGCTGAACGACATCATAGACACGTGTGTGTCCATTTGAAAGCCCCAGATATTGTTTGAGATAATGATAAGCTATCGCGGAAATCCCGGAGCTGGGATTGGATCCCATATCCACCGGCACACAATCCGGCTCCTGATGGTTGATAGCTGCAAGAATTCGTTCTCGTGAGTTCATTCGTATTCCTTTCCACACACTAATTCACACAAAATGTGAATATGACGTACAATGCAATCATACAAAGTGCTAATGCAGCACTGAGGAATTTGTAGTTGCCGATTCCCGTCCAGCCTTTCTCACGCAACGGTTCGAGAGGGGACTTCCAGACCAATGCCATCTTTTCTTCTGTTTGCTCTTCCGGGAAGATCCATGAGAAGATGGTCATGACCGCACCACATATACATGCAAGGATAAAGCTTATTACCATGAAGTTCAGGAACTCATAGGCTGGGTGAGCCTGCTTAAACACAGCCAGCTTCTTTGTGAAATCCAGTATGAAAACTACAAATCCCAATATAGAGCCAGACACAAGAGTAATGAATGACGCTTTTGAAGATGCTCTCTTCCAGAAAACCCCCGCAACAAAAACAACTGTGATGGGTGGAGCCAGATAACTGATCGCTGCGTTAATTCCCTGGAAAACGGTTGGGAAACGACCGCACAGAGGCGACCAGAGGATAGCGAGAACCATACCAGCAAGGGTAGCAACCCTGCCTATCAAAACCAGTTTCTTTTCCGATGTTTGCGGAGCCCATCGCTGATACAAATCATAAGTAAACA
Source organism: uncultured Chlorobiaceae bacterium (assembly GCA_964353675.1). Lineage (GTDB taxonomy): Bacteria > Bacteroidota > Ignavibacteria > UBA10030 > SZUA-254 > CAYGXH01. The sequence goes on along the minus strand of CAYGXH010000621.1, from coordinate 396 downwards.
GCGTTGCCACGGAATTTAAAGCACCGGAGACCGTACTCATCAAGGCGGCCAACAAAGCGGCCGCGACCACACCCCGTAACCCGATCGGCAAGAGATTCGCAATCATGTGAGAATATGTTTGAGCCGCGTCTGGGGTACCGTTCTCCTTCAGGGGCAGTGCCGGGAGTAACCCTTTATGAATCAAGGCCAGACATATCAAGCCGGGCAGAACAAAAATAAAGACAGGCAATATTTTGATAAAACCGGTAAACAAAGGACCGATGCGGGCGTGGTTTACATCTTTTGCTCCAAGGACACGCTGCACAATTGTCTGGTCCGTGCACCAATACCAGATGCCAATGACGGGATAGCCTAATAAAACGGAGTACCAGGGCAGGCCCGAGGCATCGCCATGTG
>CAYGXH010000620.1:0-1681 GCA_964353675.1 uncultured Chlorobiaceae bacterium | reverse complement strand
GATAATAAAAGTGGTAACAACCAGCAAGCAATGCAGAAAATCCACTTATGTTTGAGCCTACTCCACCATCACCTCCCTGTCCTATCGCTTTTAATGCGTTACCATCACCACCTACAGTTGTACTGCATGCTTGAAATTCTAAATACGTTGGTATATGCCATCCCGATGGACAGACACCTCTCGTTCCTGGTGTCGTTGTATATTGCATTGCCTCATCCCATATATATAAACCACCATATATATTGCAATTCACAGTGTCATCTTCATAACAATACTTTTCAATTATACCATTGTCTGATTGAAGTACACTTCCATATATTACTTTGCCGACATCAAGATTTTCTTTCAGCCAGCATTGACTACCTATCTGTACCGTGTTATATGTTTTGCCTGCATACTCTACTGTTGGTGCATCCGGGCACGGTAATCCGTTTGATTCAATCGAATCGCATGACAATACAATTGAACCCATGGACCTAACCTTTACCCAATATCCCATTCCAGGTTGTAATGTATCTCTCTCCTGATATCCTAATCCAGGGACATAACTAAAATATTCTGAAATAATTATCCCTTGCGGTATACTTTGTATCGAGTCCACAATAACCGGCATCGTCAGGGATCCGATAATATTCCAACCCTTCTGGACCTCAACTGTATCTTTGCTCACTGGGGTGCCTGTCACAATAAAACTTAAAGGCGAGTCATATTTTATCCAGAATCCGTAACCGTTTTCAAGTGTATCTTTTACTATATAACTACCCTCATAAATGAAAGCATTTGAAGCGGCAGTAGGGAACAGCGTACTCCTTCTGCCATCAGCGACTTTCACTGGTAAGGATAGAAGATTCCATCCAGCTTCAACAACAATTACCTTAGGAGCCTGCGCACTCATGAAATGAACTACGAATGTTGAAATAAGGAACAACAGAATGGAATATTTTATAAAAATATGTTCCGTCTGGAATGGTAAAACTTTATTTGCTGATACTTTCATAACTCACCCCTTATTAGTTATTGAAAGTTAATTGTCGGAGGGACTTCCCCTTAATGATATAAGTTAAATATTATTTGATGAAATGTCAATATATTGGATTTTCCAGTGAAACGCGAATACTTATTATCCCATGAAAATCAGATTAGCCCGGAGTTTAAAATGGGCTCATGCCGATTCTGTCCGGGGGATAACCAAACCTGCCATAATTTTCACAATTAATGGTGGGTGAATTCGATCTTTCTAATATGGCCTGATAGGTAGATTGATCTTTCGCAAGGGGTATGATCTGATGGTCAGGAGATATTAATATGCGATTCTGACATAGAGCTTGTGTGGTTATTACACAAAGAAGAAATAACATCACTTTCAGAATGAGTAATTCAAATCTAGATATTATTATCTTCCTCATCCATTGATAATATGCAAACGGTAAGAAAAGCCGTTAAATGTATAAAGCACCTCAACTTTGATACATCCTCCAAGTGTATGATTACATTTATTAAGAATTTAAAGGAATGTCAACAACCCCGCATTGAAAGCGTACAAATAACGGTTGCCGATATTGGCGTTATCAAACTATCTTAAATTGAGAAGACAAATCCACTTTGAAGTAAATCCACATTTTTCAAATAATACGACTAACTAAGAACAATCTCCGTTATTTGAGCGATTTTTGAAGTTGAA
>CAYGXH010000619.1:0-1685 GCA_964353675.1 uncultured Chlorobiaceae bacterium | reverse complement strand
GAAATCACATTCTCCGGCAACCTCGGCCAGCTACTGAAGGGAATTGAGATGGTTGGTGATGATGTGAAGTTCAAAGATTCCATCACAGGACCGACAATTAAAGTCACGGAGATGACCATAGGCGGTAAATAAAATCATAGCACACCTTGTGAAGTTTAGCTCTACTTGAGCTTAACGAACCTTCGCAGGGTTCGGTCCTGCAACGCATAGAGGGGAAAAATATATGCCATCTGATAATATTTTATCTAAGCTCAACCAAATCGCTGAATCATATGTGCGGCTGGTCCTTTCCGTAGGTCTGCACGATGAAAGCTATGTCGATGCGTACTTCGGACCTTCCCGCATACAGGATGAAGTAAAGAGTGAGAAAAAATCTCTTTATGAAATAAAGCTTACAGCAGGATCACTGATCGATCAGTTGCGCGCGATGGATGTTGCAAGCGAGGAGGAGATAGTCCAGCTCCGCGCTAAGTATCTCATCGGACAGCTTACAGCGATGGTGGCACGGGTAGAATTACTCGAGGGCAAAATAATGTCGTTCGATGAGGAAGCAAAAGCGCTCTATGATGCCAATCCTCCGGTATATTCCGAATTACATTTTAAAAATATTCTCACTGAACTCGACAAACTCCTCCCCGGGAGTGGTACTATAAACGATCGCTATTTGCGGTTCAAAGAAAAATTTATTATACCGAAGGACAAACTCGATTCAGTTTTTAAGGCTGCAATAGACGAATGCAGAAAGAAAACTAAAAAATACATATCCCTTCCGGAACATGAAAGTTTTACAGTTGAGTATGTGACCGGTAAGTCGTGGAGCGGTTATAACTGGTACAAAGGAGATTGTTACAGTCTGATTCAGGTAAATACGGATCTGCCGATTTATATCGACAGGGCAGTCGACCTTGCCGCGCACGAAGGATACCCAGGTCATCATGTCTATAATTTGCTGCTCGACATGAATTTATTTCGCAAAAGGAAGTGGGTCGAATTTTCCGTTTATGCGCTTTTCAGTCCCCAATCACTCATCGCCGAGGGTACGGCTAACTTCGGAATTGAAGTTGCTTTTCCAGGAACCGATCGTATCCGGTTTGAGAAGGAGGTCCTCTTCCCGCTCACCGGATTAGATCCGGGGAAAGCCGATATCTATTATATGGTACACGAGCTGTCCCTGAAACTCGGTTATGCCGGAAACGAAGCGGCACGAGGTTATCTCGACGGTAAAATGAATCGTGATCAGGCTGTGCAATGGTTGAACACTTATGCACTGATGTCGGACGAGCGGGCGCGGCAGAGAATATCCTTCTTCGATACATACAGGAGTTATGTTATCAACTACAACCTCGGGCAGGACTTGGTCAAACGGTACATCGAAGCAAGGGGCGGTACTTCGAATAATCCGGGAAAGCGTTGGGAAGAATTTGCTATGCTGATTTCCTCCCCGAGATTGCCGTCAGGATTGTAATGTTTTCTAATGATCCTGGTGCACTGCTGTCCAAGATAAATAGAGTTAGTAAACGTAATCATTGATTCCATATCATTTTGGATAAGTTGAGGGTTAATTTACGAATTAAGTCCACTTGAATAAGTTTTGAATATTTCATATACCGTCCATTTATTTTTTACAACGTGTCATTTCTTTTGTCTTGACACAAAAGAAATGACAAAAGAAAAAGTCAAGACTG
>CAYGXH010000618.1:0-1685 GCA_964353675.1 uncultured Chlorobiaceae bacterium | reverse complement strand
ATAACTGGCTGCATACAATCCTGGATGCCAATGCAGGATCATGTAATTAGTCTGGTCTGTCGAATTGTTCACCGGTGAATGGAGCTCCGGAACAGCCGGCACTTCTGTACCGCCTTCATAGGCAATTGCAGCGTCGAAGGTTTCCCGGACAATCATCGGTGCAACCAAATCAGCTGCCGCCGGATTAGGATGGGAATTCATGTTAGATATCGCATACTGAGGATACGGGATGTAACCGCTGTCATTGGCGACTTTATGAAATATATCAAACACATAAACGTTTCTCGGAAAGGCGCCGAATATCGGATCAAGTCCCGCGGCAAGCGTGTCTTTTGCCCACTTACAAAATCTGTGAGACCTCTGGGCTTCCGAATAGTTTGTTGCACCACTTGCATGGGGACTATTTGTCCATATTACAAAGAAATTGTCCGGACAAATCGACATCACTCTGATGATGCTTCGCCAATGCCACTTATAGTTATATGTTGATTTTGTTCTGGGTGTCAGCGTATCTGATGCGTTCCCTTCACTTGTCATGTCGCTTGACGGAAAGGATGATTTAATCATTACTATTTTATTGGCAGCGATTATCGGAAAAACATTATATCCCTCGTAACCGCCGGGGCTATCGAACATCATATGCCAGCGGAACCAATCATTATCGCCTGATGGTGGAAAGCCCTGTCGCTTAAATGTCACCGCATCGTTTCCTGTATAGCCATGTGCAGTATTGTATTTTACAATTTCCGAGGGAACCGTATTCGTTAATCCGGTCGCCCAATAGTTATATCCGGGGGAATGATGCAGGAAAACACCGCTTCTATAGGTCCCTGATTGGGAATAAATTAGAGTCACACCCAGACAAACCATTAGAATCAGAATCAATATATTTTTTATCATATGTCGATAACCTTATATAATCCATTAATCGTTAATATTTTTAACTTCACAATAATTGAAACTGATAATATTGTATTCATATTTGCTTCAATTTAAGGCATAAAATACATTTATCCTGCACTAACTTTCAATCTTTGTGTGAGAAATGTTACACGAGAGGGCTAGATCACCGATTTCATATGATTTTCCTGCCTTTACGTGGTCCTGTCCGCATGGAAAGTACCGATAAACGGCACTCTTATTTATTTTCATACCCTTTTTCTACCAACCTATACAATGCCATTTTGATTGAATTTGAATAAGTAATTGGTTATCATTCCACCCGGTACATAAACCGGGGGCATTTCAGATATGAATGAAAGCAAGGAGGGGTTCGCACATATTGCTGTTACTGGTACTGATTTTAAAGACTACACAGTACTCATTGACCTTCGAGATGTGAAATATCGATTGTCGAAAACCGACATATACGAGCTTGCATCCGAGCTTGTAGAATACGGTAAAACATTCCGAAGGAAGACAGCGGTGCTCGCACGCGCTGATGAGGACTTTGACCAGGCGACGTTCTTTGAAGATGCTGCCCAACACCATGGCTTTCGTGTCAGGGCATTCACGTTCTTTGAAGATGCTATAATCTGGCTTTCGAGTATCACTCAACTAACAGAGGATACAATCACAAAACACTGAACCAAAAAAGAAAGGATAATTACTATGCTATACATTATCGCTGTTGTTTTGATCGCATTGTGGCTCCTGGGGCTAGTCAGTTCTTACACCATGGGCGG
>CAYGXH010000617.1:0-1686 GCA_964353675.1 uncultured Chlorobiaceae bacterium | reverse complement strand
GTCGAGATCGCGTAGAGTGCCGTATCTGCCGCCGGCGATATAAATCCCGGATCAAGATCTTCTCGCCTGATTGTTCCATTCAAAATTTTATCGGTATTAACGGCATTGTCGATGACTGTCCCTGCAATTCGGGCGCTGTCTACGAACAATTGAGTCGGAGCAGTAAGTGAGTACTGGGCGGTATCTGCACGGAGTGAATTTAGGCTGTATCCAACCGCCGTCAGAGGAATACGAGGTTCCATGTACCCACAACGGTCGCATGCGATAGTAAGCCAGTAGGACCGGTCGAACTTTACAGAGTCTGGAAAAGGAGTTTTACTACCGAGAACGACGCTGATGAGCCCTCGCTTGAGCTGTAAGGTGTGTTGCTCGGTCCAGAGTTCTTGTCCGCCTATGCTGTCATCAAAGAGCGCGAAGCTGAAGACTGATTCACCATCCGGCAGCGGCGTGCCGAGCGAATCTGTTAACACGCCCTGATATGAGAGCGTGCGGGGGATCTGCGCCCATGAAAATGTTGTAGAAATAACCAGGACAAGGAAAATCAATGATATGAAAGTTTTCATAACTCCTCCGTGAGAAAATTTGGTGGATTAATTTATTGTTTACTGATAACAAAAAATCGATCCGCAGGGAATCCATACCCCACGTTTAACATCCCATTCACTGCTCTCTTTACCAATTCGCACTATGGTACTGATTATTCAGTTAATATTCAACTCGCGTTTTTTCCGACCCGCCAGCCATATTCTACGATAAAACACGGAGATTAGGAGGATACCGGTCATTATGAAAACATTTAAATATAAATATAGGTAGAGGGAATTCATCCAGGAACAGAACGCTAATACGGCATACTCCATCCCGAATCCCAGGAGTCCGGATAGACGAAGTCCGATCCGATCACCGTACCACTTTGAAATATCAGCGTCATCAGCAGTCCGACCTCTGCACCACCTGTCGATTTTCAGCATTAATCTATCCTGCCAGCCATATATTAAGGTGAAGATTTGTTGGAGCCGATATACGACAGTATCTCCTCTTCGGTCCTCATCCGTAATTTCCTCTGTTAAACGGTTCATCGTATAACGCTCCTCAAGGTGAAGGTAGGATACCTGATAGAACACATGATACGAAACCCGCAATGTGATGCCCATGAGTGAAGCTATGCCCAACAGTATGGTAAACACAGACGGATGCCCCTGATAGATTGTCATAGTGATCGCTGTAAACACAAAAAGGTTCACGACAATATCACCAATCGAATCGAGGAACCGTCCGCGGCGGGAGTACATTTGCTTGACGCGGGCGAGCTGTCCGTCGGCATCGTCTAAAATATCCTTCAGCAGAATTAAAAAACCGCCAACCAAAATTCCTCCCGGCGAACCTTCAGCGTAAGCAACAGCCGATCCGATTCCAATCAAAATCGCAGTCATAGTAATCTGGTTCGGCGTTACTCGTGTGGGATACAGGATCCAAACAATCAGCGAAGCGAGCGGCCGCAAAAGATATATATTTATAACCTCGTCGGCATGGAATGCATCCGATTTGAGCGACTTCTTAAAAGCCTCTATAGGATTCAGCCGGGGCATGTTCTCGTCGTTAATTATTTCACCATCATCTTTCCACGTACTGATAACCTGTGCTGACAAACCAGACAAACGGCAAGCCAGATGTTACCGCCGATGA
>CAYGXH010000616.1:0-1689 GCA_964353675.1 uncultured Chlorobiaceae bacterium | reverse complement strand
AACCGCCGTTTCCGACTTCGTCCATGAAATAGAAACTCGTCCCTCTCAGCTTATCTTTACGAGGCTAATTCTGAGTTCACTTTCGTTGCAACCCGCTCCTTCGCATAGCGCCCTTTGCAGGCTACATTGTCGGGTGGCTTATCGCTTCGCATTTCTGCTAACGACCACCCCCTGCTATACGGTTGATAGGGTTTTACCGTAGTCCTAACTTTTCATAGAACTAGAACATCAGCACCTTACCTTGGCGCTCATTTCGTCAAAACAATTTTCTTCACGGCTGAGTACGAACCTGATTGCATACGAACAAAATAGATACCGCTAGATAGCGCTGAACCGTTATATGTGACAGATTTAGATCCTGCCGTTTCAAATCCATCCACAACCGTTGCAATTTCCTCACCGAGCACGTTGTATATTATTATGGTCACCCGATTATCTGCCGGTAACTGATAATTTATAATCGTCAATGGGTTAAAGGGATTTGGATAATTCTGTTCAAGAGCAAATTGTTTTGGAATTGCGGATTGTGGTTTGGGGATTTCGGAACTCGGTGGCGGCGGCGGTTGCTCATTACTCGCTACAATACTTATGCGGTTCAATACAGTACTTTTACTTGTTGTAGAGAGTATCAACCGCCCACCTTGATTTACTTTTACCCAATAACCTTTCCATGGATTGATTATATTTGATTCGTAGTAGCTAATGCCGTTATAACCAAAGAACTGACTTGTTACAATCCCGAGTGGCTCACTTTGGATGGCACTTACTGATATTGGTTCACAAATCGAGCCAATCATATTCCAGCCCTTACTTACATCTATCGTATCCTGCGACGTGTTTCCAGAGAAAGTTTTTAATGTATCACCCTCGCTACATTTTACCCAATACCCTTTACCATGATAAATAGTATCATTGGGTACATACCCATCCTGATAGTAAAATGCAGAGGATGTTGAGTGGCAATAAGCCTCATTCGTTAGTTTTCCTTCATTTGAGTAAGGGAATGAGGATAAATTCCAACCCGATTGGCTGATATACTTTTGATAAATTGAGTGCTGAGTTGTACGAAACACCCCGCTACCCGTTCCAGCGTACACGTACCCAAGCGAATCCATTGCCAGCGCATGAACGTTGAAGTTGCTTAATCCGGTGTTGAATGACAACCATGCATCTCCGTCATCAGTAGATACAAAAATCCCTTGCCCTTCAGTACCGATTAGAATATTTGGACCTGCTATAGGAAGGATGTTGCTGGGAGAAATCTCACTGATCTTTGTCCATGTCGTACAATGGTCAGCAGAACGATAAATCGGCGTCCCACTCCAATTCAAAACTCCAACATAGATCCTGTCACTGTGATCAATAGCAACAGTTTTAACAAAACCTAGGTCGCTAGTCCCATAATTCCCAGTCCAAGTTAATCCATCATCAGTCGAACTGCAACTCATTTGAATAGCCCCAAAATTCCAAATGTAGTGTATATAATAAACTAAAATAGAACCATCTCTGAAGAATCCGAGACACACTCCCGAATTCCGATCACCATAAAGAGCCGCGGTGGTATCCCAGGAAAGTCCCTCATTACTGGAACGATAGATTATGTTATCATTGATAGTGAGAAAAACTGTTCCAGTTGGACTATCTTCAAAGGTCCCTCCACCGCTCGATAATGCCTCCCAAGTCGCGCCA
>CAYGXH010000615.1:0-1689 GCA_964353675.1 uncultured Chlorobiaceae bacterium | reverse complement strand
CTAGGGTGGGTTCAAAGCCAACACTAACAACAACACTTCCACCTTCCTTTGTAAACTTCAATGCATTCGACATCAGGTTGTTCATTATCTTCTCCATCTTATCGCTGTCGAAGAAAGCTTCAATGGATTCTATCTCTGATCTGAATTCAAGTGTAATTTTCTTCTTCTCAGCCCACGATTCAAAAGACATCACCACTCTGCGAAGGAACCTAACAATATCGTCACTCGATACCTGTAGCTTCATTACCCCCGATTCCAGACGGGAGAAGTCAAGAAGCTGATTAACCAGTTCTAAAAGTTTTTTTGCATTATTTTTTATCAAATATAACTTCTGCCGAACTCCTACATCCTTACTTTGATCCATCGCCTGTTCTGCAGGTCCCAGTATTAATGTTAGTGGGGTTCGGAACTCATGTGAGATATTTGAAAAGAAACGAGATTTTAACCTGTCGACTTCTGCAAGATGTTCTGTCTGGAAATGCTCTATCTCCACCTGTTGTTTCAGATGGACCTGTCTTAACCGTAAGCGATAGCCAGTATAAAGTAATCCCATGAATGTCAATCCATAGAAGGTGTAAGCCCACCATGTTTGCCACCAGGGAGGGAAGATAGTAATAGCAAGTGCGATTTCTTGATCTTGCCATCTACCATGTATATTAATTGCCTTGACTCTGAATACATAATTGCCAGGACTTAATCCAGTATAACGGACAAATCGTCTGTTCACCGGTTTGATCCAGTTATCTTCTAATCCTTCGAGTCGATAGAGGTATTGAATCAAATGAGTAGCACCAGGATCGAAAGCAGAAAACTCCAATTCAATTACATTTTGCTGATACGAAAACTCATGTTTGGATAAATTATACGGGGATATTACAATACTATCATTTATCGTCATGTGTGTTATCATAAAAGGAGGAGCAGGCGCTATTTGAAACAGACTATCAGGTTTGGTAATATTCAAACCCCGATATCCTGAAAGTATGACTCTACCATCGGAAAGTTGGCACATAGTTCTTGCGCTGCCGCCGCAAAATCCATCTGTATTATCAAAGTTTGTAAATTTATTCGTTGAAGGATTAAAGATGCTAATACCTTTCATTAAGTATGATAACCATAATCTATCTTGATTATCACTACCAATGGGCACGACAATAGGGGCATCAGCAAATTCGGGATTTGGTACATGCTTAAAAGATTTAGTTCCAGGCTCCCATAGATTAAGAATATCAGAGCCAATCCATATTCTACCTTTTGGATCACAATAAATACGTCTAACTCTGTTGTGACTAAGCGATTTTGGATCATTTTGGTTATGCTCAAAATGCTCCACAATACTTGTTTTTAGATCGTAGATGAATAGACCTTTTGTTTCATCGCCGACCCATAACTTGTTTACATAGTCAACCATCAAATGTAAAATGGCTATATATCTATCGGATATATTAGACAGTAAGATGTCAGATACATTAGAAAATTTTTTCTTCTTTGTATCAAACTTATAAAGACCGTCTTCATAAGCTGCAATCCAGATAGTATTATATAAACCTCCTTGAATATCAAAGCATATATTTTCCTTTTTTGAAGAATAATGAAAATTTTCTACATTGCCGCTCCTTGGGGTGAACTTAAACAAACCTGGACCCCAAGCTCCATACCAGATATTTTCATTCGTATCAACAAATGAAT
>CAYGXH010000614.1:0-1706 GCA_964353675.1 uncultured Chlorobiaceae bacterium | reverse complement strand
AATAATATATTGTTTTTCGTAAAACTCACCCTTTGTTCAAGACATCCTGGTTCCCATCTCATACTTTTACGTCTCTTGAATGAAGAGAATACTCTTTGAAGAAGGGATTTCACAGCGTGTACATTGATTATGTAACCTGGTCGATATGGTTCCTTGGTTTCGCTGTTCTGGTAGTATGGCTCATCATTCCGATCAAGGAATTGAAGAAAATGCTTGCCGAACGAAAGAAAAATGAATCTTGAACTACGCAGATTATATCATTGTCTTCGTGTTCATGGCAATCACATTCTACGTGGGATCAATTTTCTACAAGTGGGTCGGGACTTCCGACGACTTTTATGTTGCCGGAAGAAAGTTAACACCTTTTATTCTTGCCGCTGTTCTGACGGCAACGAACGTAAATTTGTACAGTTTTATCGGTCAGGCAGGTATTGCCTACAAGGAAGGGGTTGCGATTCTCTGGCAAACCTGGACAGGCAATATGGCTCTGGTTTTTTCGGGACTCTTCGTCTTACCGATTCTCCGGCGATTAAAGATCCGCACAATTCCTGAATTTCTCGAGATCAGATACAGCAAAGGTGTACGAACGTTTGTAGCGATCATATGGATTTTCCGACTTGCCTTCTGGCTTGGAGTGATTTCCTACACCGCTGCAATCGCCGCTCAGCCGATCACCGGATTTCATTCATTCACATTCTGGATTCTTACATTTTCCGTAGTAGCAATCATATATACAACACTGGGGGGGATGTGGTCGGTAGCATTTACCGATCTCATGCAGTTTATTTTCATGCTTGCAGGCGCTCTTATTGTGCTTCCGATTGCAATGAGTCAGATTGGGTGGTGGCCCGGCATGACAGCCGCGCTTCCTCCTGAGTCGTTGACACTCGTTTCATCAGCTGGTGCGTACAATTGGAAATTCATTCTTGCCATATTCCTCCTTGGTATCGAATGGGCGTGTGTTGACCAGGGATTACTCCAGCGGGCCTTCGGTGCTGAAAATACAAAGACGGTTGTTAAAGGACTCGTACTAGCTGGTATCATTACGACACCGTTTGCACTTCTCTGGAATATACCCGGACTGGCTGCGCGGGTTCTTTTTCCTGGACTGGAGAACGCGGATATGGCGATACCAACACTTCTAGCCTCCATTTTGCCGAATGTTGTTCTGGGATTAGTAGTATGCGGTTTAATGTCATCTCACCTCTCGACAATTTCTGCCAACTTAAACGGGGTTGCGACGATCTTTGCCAGCGATATCTATGAGAACGTTCTGAAGCGTAATGCCACCGATAAGGAAATTCTTCAGACGGCGCGTATCGTTACGCTGGTGACAGGTTTTGGGATGGTGATTTTTGCTTATCTCATTCCTCTCATGGGAGGCGCGGTTAATGCCTATCTGACCATTATTGCGATCATGGATATGCCGCTCTTCATCATCGCGATCGTATACGGACTCCTCTGGCGAGGCGCAAACTGGAAGGGAGCAATTGCCGGCTATGCCTGCGGCACGGTAGCGGGTATAATCGGTCAGTTCGTGTTTGGATTGGGATTCAACCTGACAACATTCATCAGCGCCGGAGTCACTCTTGTGATTACACCTGTCGTCAGTTTAGCCACTGGGAAACCTGATGAGTTAAAGCTTTCTCAAATATGGAAAGCTAAAAGATCGAGCGAGGAAGAAGAAAAAAGTAAAAATGTATACA
>CAYGXH010000613.1:0-1707 GCA_964353675.1 uncultured Chlorobiaceae bacterium | reverse complement strand
AAATGGGGATTACAACACAATTTCATCCAATAATTTGGGTGGAAGCAAGGCTGCGGGAAGTAATGTTATTGAGAGTAATCATAATACTCTTACTCACAATACAGTGAGCCATGAAACAGGAATAACACTCGATTCTGCAAGCAACAATATTATCTCTGATAATGATGTGCATGGCGGTTGGTATGGCCTTGGTTTTTTTGATAGTTATGGTAAACCAAGTAATGCAAATATTATGATGAATAATTACATAACACAAAAAAATTACGGTATCCGCATTTCCGGTTCTAGTGACAATTTGTTTTATAACAATTATTTGAAAAATAGAAACAATGTACTATTCTTAACCGAGCCCTATTCGAATAAATGGAATATCGAAAAAGTCAGCGGAGTGAATATTATTGGGGGACCCTATATAGGTGGAAACTATTATGCAAACAATTATGGGACTGGATTCTCTGAAGTTAATATTGATCAAAATGGTGATGGAATCACCGAAGTCCCATACACCATTGCCACTGATAACATAGATCAATTCCCCTTAACCCTGCCTCACATCGTTGATATCGAGGCCCCAATTATACTCAATATTGCAGCCAATCCTAACCCCGTTGCGATTAATAGTATTGTGACCCTCACAGGAACTGTTGATGATGTATCCACGGGAGGTTCCCCAATAATATCGACAGAGTATTCACTTGATGGAACTACTTGGACCACAATGTCGGCGGCTGATGGAACTTTCGATCAGCCACTTGAAGATGTAATGGTTACCTTGCCATTATATTCTGTGCCTGATATCCTGAGCTTAACGATCAGAGCAACAGACCAAGTTGGTAACATTGCGCTTTCAGAGCCACTTCTCCTAGTCATCTATGATCCAACCGGTTCATTTGTTACCTCAGGTGGTTGGTTTACTTCACCAGCGGGTGCTTTCAAAGAAGATGTAACCATATCAGAAAAGGCCAATATGGGTCTGAACTGCAAATACAAGCAAGGAACCACAATTCCGACTGGCGAAACAGAGTTTAACCTAAACGAAGCAAACCTTAGATTCAAAGCAACCAGTTATGATTGGTTGGTAATCACTGGAGGAAAAGCGGTCTACAGAGGTTCCGGAACAATAAATGGTGTCGATCAATATGGATTCCTTGTCTCGACAATTGATGGGTCGATATCGGGTGGTACAGACAAGATAAGAATCAAGATCTGGGACAAGGCTACGAACAGGGTAATCTATGATAACGGGGCAGGAACGGATAATGCAGATCCGATCTCCCCGCTTGGTGGAGGAAATGTAAAAATCCATAAATAATTTTTACTGGAAAATTGAGAATTAATTTCGAAATCATTTTCACACTCCCTTCAGTACCTTCATCTTTTTGAATCAATCAAACCTCAAGTTCATGGAAACGTACTGGTGCATGAAGAAAAACGATATCAGAAATTTGATGCAAATACCGATCGCACTAACACCATGCCTCAAAGCTGAATGTGACCAGTGGAGGGGTGGGGAGTGCATCCAGATCCGGAAAGCTGGGAAACCGGATAAACCGCAGGTATTCAGCTGACAGAACCCATAGCGGGATAGAATCATACCTCCACCCCAGCGATCTGCCAACAGAACGCGTGCCGATGGTTCTTAGACAATCGATATTTCATTGATGTGACTTTTTTTACTTCTTGCATAGCTATGGTAAAATCTCATCA
>CAYGXH010000612.1:0-1712 GCA_964353675.1 uncultured Chlorobiaceae bacterium | reverse complement strand
TGGAACGAACGTCTCACTCAATTATGATGGGGATGGCACTTGGAGTCTCACTATCACCCTTGATTATAGCATTAGTAATATGACATATACAATCACAGTAACGGACACATCCAATAACGAAATAACAGGACCACGGAAGACTGTACCAGTTATAGATAATGACACACCTGTGATTGTTGACCTTACGCCATCGGTGGCATATGCAGGAGATTCATTTACCTTCAATGCAACGGTCACCGACAACGTCTTACTCTCAGACGTATGGGTAGAGTATTGGTTTAATGACTATCCACATGTAAACAGCACTATGACAAATGTCGGTGGTACGCAATGGGAAAAAACCGTAATCATCAATCTTACCAGTGTTACCCTGCGATATATCATTTCAGCGGTCGATAGTTCAAGTAATTGGAATAACACAGGAATAATTTTTGTGTATATTGGTCCCGATTATCCACCAAACACTCCCCAACAACCCTCCGGTCCCGTTACGGGTTATGCAGATAAAGCATTTACGTATACGACAAACACAACCGATCCAAATAATGATCAAATATACTATCGATGGGACTGGGGTGACGGAAATTATAGTAACTGGCTCGGACCATACATTTCTGGGGAAATAGCCTCTACGTCTCATGTCTGGACGCAAGGTAACTATAATATTAAAGTGAAGGCAAAGGACGACCATGGATTGGAAAGCGATTGGTCAGATCCTTTGACTATTTACATTTCAGTGAATTTAAAACCGATAATCACAAATGCAAGTCCAGTAAATAATTCAATTGATATAAGTCGCCCTCCTATAGAATTTATTATTTCCGTTGATGATCCTGAGGGTGATGCTATGGATGTCTCTATTCGATGGAGAAATCATCAAGGAGATTGGGCAACACTTGCGTCCTTTTCTGATGTCGGGAACAGCTCCTACAGCTTCATCTCGTCAGGAAATGATTGGATCTGGGGAAACACTACGTATACATGGAGCGTGAATGTCACTGATGGTACGAATTGGACGAATGAAACCTACACGTACACCACAGCTGGGAGTCGGTACGATGTCAATAATAATGGGGTCGTAAACTTTCAGGATGCAGGTTTGGTGTGGGTGCATCGGACAAGTCTAGTACCGTACGATGGATTGTATGATGTCAATCAAGATGGTCAAGTGAATTTCCAGGATGCAGGATTAACGTGGATTAACAGAGACTAATACACGGAATTGTATTTACGTAACTTTCCTCAAAATATTTAAATTAAGTTATATTATCAAAATATGAAAATTAATAATAAGGGGAGCTAAAAAATGCGAGAGGAAATCAATAAAAAAAGTTATTCTATTATTCTTATAATATTTTTAATAAGCCCCAGCTTTTTGCCATCATTAAGTCATGAGATAAATGAATTAAATTCTAAGGTGTTTTCAACAGAATCTCTAAACGATGAAACCTCACATTATAAGAATCCAAATGATGGTAGTTCAGTAATTGTTACTTTGAAATCTGCACCATATACGATTTCTACTACATCAAATGGCTACACCTCGATTGACATGCAGGGATTTGGCTCCATTCTACTACAAGGATATCCGATGCTTCCCTCAACAACACGTCTTGTTGGAATCCCACCAGGAGCTGAGGTTCTTTCAGTAACCCTCGTTCATGAAACTAAGGAAAAAATCTCTGGTACCTATATCATCACACCATATCCTG
>CAYGXH010000611.1:0-1716 GCA_964353675.1 uncultured Chlorobiaceae bacterium | reverse complement strand
TGTCGATGCGATTTACAAGACCGGAGAACGGAGAAGTCAGGGACTCGATTATAATTCGTCAACGCCTCCGTTAAGCCGCTCCGATGTTTACAGTTATTCTTTTATGCCTCGGATGGAAACCTGCATAAAAACAATTACAGATACAGGCATTCTTAATTCAGCCGGAATACCTTTTGACCCACCGCCGCAACACGAGGTTTACGATTTGATTGCGCGTGTCGAATGCAATCGAAGCACTTATGACCCGTCAATTTTTGCAGATTATATCGGTTCGATAAATAGTGATATTTGGAAAGGTTGGGCAGCAGGGACAGTCCGTTGTATTCGGGTTGACGCTCAACAGGCAACCTTCGCAAGTACTACATATTGGGAAATCACCTTTGAATTTGCGATAAGATATGTATTCAAGGGTGGAACGCAAATGGGATGGAAGTTGATTTTGCCGAATATGGGATTTGTGGAGTGGGACGGTTCAAAATGGAAGGATATTATGGACGAATCAGACACGCCGCAAAAAATATCCGACCCTGTTTACTTGGGTTCTACCGGTGCGAAGTTAGCCAAAGGCGGAACGGTGACTTATAAGGAATTTGATATCTATAAACAGAAGGTTTTTGCCGGGCTTGGCCTATGATAAAAGGGCACATATTATCTAATCAGGGTTTTGCGCATCTTAAAGAGATGTACGAATGGTGGCTGCATAATCGCCACAAAACAAATATACAAAGTCCGTCAAGAAGGCGTCCGCCAGGAGAAGGCGGGGGGGGAACTTCCGACCAAGTACATCAAGCATTTTGCAAGGCTGCCGCCGGAGCATCGGCTGCAATTACCTGTTTTTTAGATACTGATGGTACGGGGACGGAAATTACAGTAAATTGTAGTATCATCGGAGCAACTACTCTAGACGATGCTTATCCGCGACTTGTAGACGGTTCAAAGATATTTGTAATTCAAATATCCACATCTTGGTATTGTGTGTCTCCGTTTATTGGTTCTCAGCAGATAATTGATTTGGTTAAAACAATGTTCGATGAATGTGCTTAAATGGCTAATGAAACAATATATGGTTGTGTGGATTGGGAAACTGGAAAGGTAAAATTTTATCAAAATAGTGATTACGGTTGTCCATATTGTACTGATTTTTTGCAAAAAGAATATATTGGCTGTATGAATTGGGCAACTGGATTAGTGGAGGTAAATGTCAATACCATAAATTGTCCAGATACTTATTATGCGTGTGTGGTCTGGACCGGTAATATCGGAGCATTTAAATTAGTTTTGCCGGATAATTGCGCCAGTTACAATTATTTTGAATGCGTAGATGTGACATTTTCTGGATTATCGGATTGTGAATGTAGTGTTGGAAGTTCATATTATAGTCATATAGCCAGTGCTCTTGCATCACAAATAAATGGCAATACTTATCGATTAGAAGCTATGGGATATGAATCCTGTGGGTGGGATAATGAATTTACACTTGTGACGCCAGTAAAATATGAATCTTTTAATGATTATCCTTGTTTTTCTCAAGGTTTACCTCTAAGTGGCCCCTGCGAACATGACCAAGAATGCACCCTATATGGTTATGTGGATTATACATATCTATATATAAACTTTCACATGGTATTGAATTATTTAGGTTTACATCATTTACTCTATGCGTCTATATGGAATTCTGCAAGGACATTATCAATAAATTTCTTTGCCAGTACAAAT
>CAYGXH010000610.1:0-1717 GCA_964353675.1 uncultured Chlorobiaceae bacterium | reverse complement strand
GATCGATCAAACTGTATTTGCTCTATACGACTTTCACTATTAATAAGATATAGATTTTCCCATGTTAAACCGCCATCTGTACTACGATATAAATCTCGATCTCCGTATCCAGTTTGTCCAACATAGAGAGTTTCAGAGTTGGTAGGATGAACCGCAATTGACCATGCCCATGTTTCCCAATTTCCCTTAAGTGCAGTCTGTTCCCATGATAAGCCACCATCGGTACTTTTCAAAAGACCATAAGGTCCACCTGTCGCATAAGCAACCTGATGATTAATTGGATCAAAACAAAACTCTCGGAAGGGAGATTGAACTGTTTTTAGTACATCAAAATTAATAAGAGTCCAATTAAGTCCACCATTTGTTGATTTAATGATTCCCTCATCCTTTGTTCCAGCGTAAAGATGATCATTATTCAACGTATCACAATAGATACTAATAACCTCAGCTTGTGTTAGGTTATTCCATAACCACATCTGACCTCCATTAGTCGTCTTATATACTCCAAATCCATATGTTCCTACATATACTTCTTCTTGATCCATTTGATTAATTTCGGTTTCATATATGTATCGATTATAGTCACTTGGTAATCCATTATTCAACACTTCCCAAGTAGAACCACCATTACTTGTTTTAAATACATTTCCAACAGTACCGGATAAATAATCACCTGTTACTGCATAAAGAGTATTTGTATCCAATGTACTTGATGTTAGATCGTTAACCCAGCTAGTCATTAGAACGCGTTCCCATGATTCTCCCCCATCTGTCGTTTTAACAATTCCACTGGTCGTTGCGAGATATACTGAATTACTATTAAATGGATTAATATATATTTCATGAATATTACTTATGTATTCATGATCTCCTGAAAACGATGTTGGTTTCCACGATAAACCTGCGTTCGTTGACTCATATAATCCGTACACAGAATCATTAGCGTCGGCATATATGATATTTGGATTAGATAATGATACTTTGATCTGACCAAGATAGTTATTAAAATCATAAAGAAGAGACCAATTTTCACCTGCATCCGATGTTGCCCACAACTGTTTTCCATAGGATGCAGTAAAAATATGATTCGGATCTATAGGATTGAATGCAAAGTTTGAACCACCCATGTTCATACGAGTCCATGTTTCGCCTCCATCTGTGCTTCGAGAGATTGAGGAATACATTGTATCAGTATTAATTGGATTAATCGCAATATCACCACCTCCAGCGAAAAACATCCCACTTTCATAAATTGCTCTTGTTGTTGCACCTCCATCAGTACTTTTAAATAGCACTCCTTCCTCCGTATTAGCAAAAATTATATTATTATCCTTTGGATTTATCCTTAGGACGTTAATCCTTCCCCCCGGTGGACCTATTTGTTGCCATTGTTGTGACCATATAAGAATTGCACAAAGAAACGTTAAACAGGAAATTACGACAATTCGTTTCATAACAAATTCTTTCTATTTTGTTTTACTATCATAATTCTACCTAATCTTAAATTGTTCACCGTTTCTGGAAGTGTTTTTTATGTAATAAGAATATTTTGTAAAACTAATCATTATTTAGCACTTACTACTATTTACACGACAAGATTATATCCAGCCACGGAACGATAAAAATCAGAGGAAATGAAAAATCCTATTTATCTCCCTTTGCATTCAGGAGAAATAAATAGGATTAGAAATACTCTTTACCAAGAAATGTCCTCCTT
>CAYGXH010000609.1:0-1722 GCA_964353675.1 uncultured Chlorobiaceae bacterium | reverse complement strand
TGGGGCGAATACCCCGGAAAGAAAAATCCTCAAATGCGTTTAACAAGATCAGCGGTCCTGAAGCCGCTCAGAACCGCTCCTTCGATTGTTGCAGGGTAACCGGTTGCTGTCCAATCGCCTGCCAAATAGAAACCGCGTATCGGTGTTTCAGAGGTGGGTCTGAGGAATTCAACGGCCGGCGTGGCTGAGAAAGTCGCGCGCTTTTCTTTGATGATGACAGAACGGACCAGTCTAACTCCTCTACTCTCCGGAAAGATCTGTTGAATGTCCTTAAGAGCTAACCTAACAAGGTCCTCCTTCTGCATATTAATATATTTATGTGCACCACTGATTACAGCTGTAATGTAGAGAGGAAGTCGTTTCGGTTCACCGAATATTTTTCGTCTGTTGAATATCCATTGCAGGTTGAAGTCTATACAACCAACATAATCTATTTCCATGAAAGTAGATTCAAACCATAGGTGAAACGAGATTATCGGAGAAGATTCAAACCGGGCAAGACTCTTGAACGGTTCTGTCGTCCGAAATCGGTGTGGGAGAAGCTTTGCTACACCATGGAACGGAACAGCGCTTATGACGGAGCCCACTTTCACTACTGAACCATCGGCGAGCCGAACTCCGACTACTCTGTCACCTTCACACACGAGTGAATGAACTTCAATGTTCATATCGACTGAGCAGCGCCTGTTCCGGAGGTAGTCAACAGCCCCATCGGTATAAAGCTCGGTTTGCCCGACTTTCGGTATGAGAATTGCAGAATCTGATCTGGTACCGAAAAACGCCTTGTTCAATGACCGTACGAAGAGGAGCGCTGATGCCCTTTCTGGGAGTTCATTCATGACTGATAATGCTATAGGGAACCAAAAATTTTTCTTTGCAGTAATCGATTGCTTGTGATCTGTAAGCCATTGATCTACGGATTTATTTCTCAATTGTTCTTCGGTTTTCGAATCGAGCCGCTGAAGCTCCAGACCGATCCCGATCATACGTCTGCGGTCGGTCATCGAAAGGAGTGGAAAGCTCAACAATCCTGCCGTTAGATGGAAAGGTTTAGGGAGTCGTTTTATGCTGAATTCAGCGAAGCCTTTTTCCGGATGATACAGTGGAAGTCGGAGATTCGACTCACTCATCAGGAGATGTCGGGTTCCAATGAGATCAAGGAAATGGAGAAGGTTGTGGTAAGCGCCGAGTAAAACATGCTGACCGTTATCCACCATATCGCTGGTGGCACTATCCTTGTACGAGTAACACCGACCACCGAGCCGGGTAGTCCGTTCAAAGAGACGAACACGTATCCCCTCCGATGCAAGTTTTACCGCAGAAGCGAGTCCGCTTAATCCTCCGCCTATAATGAGTACATCGTGCATAGGACCGCTGATGTAACATTGATGTTAATGATAATATGATTGGTCGCTGATATAGGAGTGATAATCATGATGAATCATCACATCCCAAATATCCGCTGCTTTACCCAGTATTTCAGCGCGATGAGAATCTGTATTAATCTGGGAAGGGATATGGGACGCGTAAAAACATTGTACCTTTTTTCCCGTATCCGAATGAGCATATGGTAATAAATCCTCTCCATGATCTTCGCGGCAAACATGGCTCTCAGATCTTCTTTTGGAAGACTTTCTCTCGCTCGTGTATAGTAATCCTCCGCACGACTTGCCTGATACTCCATCAGTGAGACGAACGCTTCATTGTACCGGTGAGCGAAGA
>CAYGXH010000608.1:0-1726 GCA_964353675.1 uncultured Chlorobiaceae bacterium | reverse complement strand
TCATCCTTCATAGAGTACAACTCTTAATTGAATTGTGTTCGATAGTGCAACTATCGAACAATGATAAAACATCCCTCTCCCCCGCGGGGAGAGGCCAGCCCGCTGCGCATTCTGGCGGGGATCATAGGGAGAGGGTAATTCGAAGAGAGTGAAACTCTATGTTGGAATGTGTTCAATAGTGCAACTGTCGAACAACGTACTGGCTTTTTTGTCGTACCTTTATGATAATTAAGGAAATATTTGTATACTAAAACTGTATAGCAATATGTCAATACCGCGCATAGGAAATATTATCCAGAAGTGCGTGCGGTCATAAATTATGATCATATCAGGGAGGAATAAAATTTTTGAAGTCTCATCAGATAAAAACATTCCTGCCTCAAGAACGAATCGAAAAATCTATTTTGCTTCTCAGAGGCCTGAAAATAATGCTTGACAAGGATCTTGCCGAGCTTTATGGTGTGGAAACATACAACCTCAACAAAGCGGTAAAGAGAAACATCGACCGATTCCCATCGGATTTTATGTTTCAACTAACGCGTCATGAGTTCAATGACTTGATATTCCAATTTGGAATATCAAGATGGGGTGGTACACGGAAACTTCCCTTTGCATTTACGGAGTTGGGTGTAGCTATGCTTTCGAGCGTGTTAAATTCCAAACGTGCCGTACAGGTAAACATCCAGATTATGCGGACTTTTTCAGCATTAAGGGAATTACTAGCGACGCATAAGGATATTGCCCGAAAGATGGAAGAGATGGAAATGAAATACGATCAACAGTTTAGGATCGTATTCGAAGCGATCCGCCGCTTCTTTAAACCTCCACCGGCTTCTAAGCGCCAGATTGGATTCAGGATTGAAGAACCGAAAGTTTTGTATAAACGTCGCAAAATCCGGTGTCAGATCTTACGACCTGGCATTAACATCTCATCCTGAACTCTGCTAAGGTTTGCTACGTTTAAGCAATGTTCACCTTCGCAAAGTTTTGGTCCCAGAGTTGTCTTTGACCATCGGGTGAAGCCACGTTCTTCGGCATTTGTACTGTCGAAGAAAAGCATCCCTCTCCCCCGCGGGGAGAGGGATGCCCGCCATGCGTTCTGGCGGGGGTGAGGGTAAAAAGATTGTCGGGCAAGCTCTCCATGTGCGTAGAATCTTAGCACGGTCATGGAATGGTCCATGACCGCCGTGATTTTTTCAATAAAATGGACATAAGTTCAATATATTGGACGATCGGGCTATGGACAAAATAAAAGATATTTTGGTGAATACGAATGCACAGCGGGTGTTAAGGATTGCAAATGCGCAATTTATTTGGTGATCAAATGGCGCAGAAGATCCGCGAGATTTATAAATCTGACCTTCATTCCGTTTACTTCTTTCGTAAAAGCACGATCCACGTCGTTGGAAACAATGAAAATCGTTGCCTTCGGATATTGTTTCCAAAATGCAATCAGGTTTTTCTGATCAAAGTTTTTTGAAGTCCATTTGCATTCAATGGCGATGGGGGGGTGGCCTCGTCGGGTTAATATAAAATCAATCTCATGTCCGCGTTTATCCCGCCAGTAATAAATTTGGTGTGTTTGTAAATTTGCATGGAGTTCGTTCAAGACAAAGTGTTCCCAGAGATGTCCCATGTCCTGCTGTCGAAGCTCATGCCAACCACGGTAATAGCAAACAAATCCAGTGTCGAAATCACTTCCAATCTGGATTACTCCATGCTGGTG
>CAYGXH010000607.1:0-1729 GCA_964353675.1 uncultured Chlorobiaceae bacterium | reverse complement strand
TGCTGAGCCGTAAAACATATTTTGTTGAGGAAGGAATTAAATATAGTTGACTGAAGTCACCATCACAAGATTTTTCTTGAAATACACGGTTACAAGTGGTAATCGAGTAAAAGATCCCACTTAACGGGGGGGGGGGCAAATACATGAGTATTGACCATTCCAGCTAACTGGATAACTGGAATCGAGATTATTTCAATTCAGTTTGGATATTTGTTTGATAGCATTGACTAATTTTGAATGTTTTATTGGATTTGTGATGTATCAATAACCTAATATATGTTAGGCGACATCTTCAATAGTGGACGGAACAAACTGAATGGATAGGTCTCCCACATGGCTATTTGCACACAAACGTGACGTGTACTCACAAAGGGGCGAAGACGGAATAATAGAGAAGCTCTTAGGACTAATCCCTGATAAGGATAAATGGTGCATTGAGTTCGGCGCGTGGGATGGATTGTTTCTGAGTAACACACGTTATTTGATCGAATCTAAAGGATACTCAGCAGTTCTTATTGAAGCTAACAAAAAGAAGTTTGCCGATCTGCGGCGCAACTATTCACATCGAAACAATGTCATATCGATTAACAGGTTCGTTGGGTTTGGAGAACATGACAATTTGGATCAGATTCTCAGCACCACAAGCGTACCTTATGGTTTTGACTTTCTTTCAATCGACATTGATGGAAATGACTATCATGCCTGGAAGGCCGTTTCAAGATATAGGCCAAAGGTAATTGTTATCGAATTTAATCCCACTATTCCTACACATATACGATTTGTCCAACCCGCAGATCAATCCATCAATCAAGGTGCAAGCCTATTGTCACTCGTTGAATTAGGAAAGGAAAAAGGCTATGAATTGGTTTCCGTTTTACCTTTCAACGCATTCTTTGTGAAAAGAGAATACTATCCACTATTCCAGATTGAATCTAATAGCCCAGAAGTGCTTCGCACAAGCTTAGATGATATCACGTACCTATTTTCTGGTTATGATGGACAAGTATTTTTGCATGGGAGTTGCTCACTTCCTTGGCATGGTATTGATCTAAAAGAATCAAAAGTGCAGCATTTGCCAAGATTTCTTCGAAGACCCCCAGATAATTATACAACTCTGCACAAAATAGTATTCAAGTTGTTTCTTCTTATTACAAGAACGAGTAGGTTCATCAATGGTGTTCGTAAACGGATTGGTCTCCCAAAAAAACGCTGCTCCTGACCGCTATTCCGCTGCGCTCCATTGCCAACCTGTTAGCCCCGCGTTATGGTCTGTTTCAACCCGTAAGTCTCAACCTTGTACATCATGCCTTATACAAGATTCGTAGATACAGTCCTCAACCTGAAGCTTTAGTTTTTCTTCACAACACTGCCACCATCCGTATGGGAATAGACACGCTTTATTTCGATTACTCGATGAAGGCCGTGACCTTAACACGTCACCGATACGGGCTTCATTACCGACGGACGCCTGGCGAGAGAATAGATAACAACAGGCATTAAGCTAAAAACTTATTGCAGGATTCGCAATAAAGGCTGGAGTGCGAGACAGGCAGGGAAATTAACATAACACATGAGACATAACAAATCATGCATTATGAGGTGTGAAAATGGGCGGTGACCTTGAGTACTCTTGTTGTCTCTTTTGTTATTTTATACCGCTCATCGATTCGATGCCCCACAATCCAAATGATATCCCGGCCAGAGAGAAGTAACGGAAGCTGTCGCCTCT
>CAYGXH010000606.1:0-1735 GCA_964353675.1 uncultured Chlorobiaceae bacterium | reverse complement strand
GTTGGGCGTCTGTTTCAAATGCACAAGTGATGAGTGTACCGCAATGAAGATTGACTGGCGTAGGGTCAAAGAGCAGACGCTCTGGAGTTACGAAGACTTGATTAAGAAACTTCAGGCGGTCTTGATCTACGAGTTCGTACAGGAACATTACAATCATACGATGAAGCAGGCTCAGCGCTACGCGAGAAAAGTGCGCGGCGGGTATCTGCAAAATCGGGGAGACACGACGGCCTATATCGACGACATGATTGCTAATCTCGAAAAGCTAGAAACGTTGCGGATTGACACTTACTCCCGACTTGTCGCCCAGGTCGCAACGCGCGAACAGTGCTTGACGTTCCTCCAGCGAACGGGCTTTGATTTTGACAATCTGATTCAAACGCTCAATTACCTCTTGCGTTGGGTGTTGCCCTTCAAAACTCCAATACGCGAGTTTATTGACGTGGATTGTGTTGCGGAGATCAAATCGCTGGATGTGCTGAAACAGCATAAGGTCGGATCGAATCTGGATCTCTTGACGGTCGGTCCGACGAAAGCGGCGCGACTTCAATTCTCATGCCTGACGGGTATTCAAGTCGCATTTGTCACCGCGCTGGTGCATAAAGCGGATATTTCACGCTTGGCGTATGTGCGGGGTAAAACGGTCAAGCATCTTTACGGGGGCGGATACGACACACTGGACAAAATCGCCAGCGCCAACTTGGCCGAGATGGAAAAGCAGATGGATGCTTATTATCGAACAATGGGTAAGAGCTTGGCCGATTTTCGAGCAGTGATTCCGTTATCTTGGATGATTGGGGGAGCGCAAATACTACCGCGCGTGGTGCAGGAATAGATGTTGATAATCAAAAGGCCGCCCAACAACCGCTTGCACACCGACCGCTGCGCTCCGCTTGCGATGGGCGGGCGTTCAGAGCCAGCGTCATGTTGTCTCAGGCGAGTCTTTGACACCGGCTTCGCTGGCGGCGGGTGAAGCGGGCCGTTAGCTGGATTCACGATCGAAAAAAATGTGTTTAGGAGAAATTGGTCAGGGGAAAAATGCAGAACGATTACGGACGTATAATTGAAACCATATCCGCCCTAAATAGGGGTCTAATTGGAGGTGTATCTTTTGTCTTTATTATGATATTAATTCTAACAGTTATCTTTAAGTTCCTTTCTCCAGATTCAGTCTCTTCATTTTTGATCCCATTGTTCATGATACCGGACCTCATAATTTTTATAGTGTTGATCAGATGGTTAATCCTCCTTCCTCTAGTAGTGATTATTAAAGGTGAAGTCCTTATTATCGAATGGATTACACATAGCAAATCCTTTGATCGTGATGAAATTATTAATTTTGAGGTACATACCAAACAGAAATATTCCGGCAACATTCGCAGATGGAATCATAAGCTTGTATTACGTACCTTGGATAATAAATGCATCCAGCTATCATCACTGTCTAGTGGTAAACAAGAACCATGGCTACTAAGGTATCCAATGAATGAGCTAGAAAAATGTTAAACCATTCAAAGACATAGGTTACAAATAATTCTAAAGACATAGGTAACACAAATTCTAAAGACATGGGTTACATTTTCTGCATTGAGGAGGTGGAGCCCATGCCTTGGAAAGGTGTTACCGTGACTGAACAAAGATAAAGATTCCTCGAAGACTACCAGCTGAACTACTACTCCATAAGCGAACTGGCTGAACGCTTCTGCATTTCCAGAAAGACAGCCCATAAGTGGAT
>CAYGXH010000605.1:0-1741 GCA_964353675.1 uncultured Chlorobiaceae bacterium | reverse complement strand
TGCTAATTTTGGTTAAGCAGATGGAGATTTGATAAAGTTAAGAATATCAAATGAACCAATCAGAAAGCCCAAGTAGTTAATACTACTAAAACAAATACGCAATAAACACCTACCTGAGAACCACTAAAGCGGCTTGCAAGAAGCTGTCACTTCTTACTAGTTTCTAGGCATCGCAACATTTAGTAGCAATATCCCCATCATAGGTTTATAATAAATTAATATTACATATACCAACATTAGCGTTAATAAGGAGCTGCATTATGAGAATTAGTCTATACTTCTTCACATTATGCATTTTACTCATTTTTTTGATACCACAACTCAGTCAATCGTGTACAGCCTTCTGTCTCGATAAAGGTGATCAGGTAGTATTCGGGAAAAATACTGACTATATGGTAGACGATTGTTTAGTAATCGCTAACAAACGAGGTGTCAAAAAAACTGCATTGACAGATCATACAAAAGACATTGGTCAACCTGCGCGCTGGACATCAAAGTACGGGAGTATCACCTTTAATCAGTTCGGGCGCGAGTTTCCTTATGGTGGCATAAATGAAGCAGGATTGGTTATCGAATTGTTGGGACTCTGGGAAACCGAACATCCAGCACCTGATTCACGTCCATTGATTTCGCCATTGCAGTGGCCACAGTATCAACTAGATAATTTCAGCTCTATTGAAGAAGTGATCGCTAGTGATGCAAAAATAAGGGTTGCTGGATCCCCACTAGAATTCGACTTACTTCACTATTTGGTCCGTGACCGAAAGGGACATTGTGCCATCATTGAGTTTCTTGACGGTAAGATGGTTTACTACACCAATGAAACAATGCCTATCAAAGTACTCACCAACACTCCCTACAAAGAATTAATAGAGTTTCGGCAGAAAGGTAACCTACCGACAACTAACCGAGGGCGTTCTGTAGAAAGATTTACTACTGTGGCAGATATGATTGGGAGGTATGATAGAAAAACTTCAAAATCAGCAGTCGATTACGCTTTTGATATTTTAAAAAGTGTTGAGGTAATAGGAGATGTAGCAACAGAATGGAGTATTGTGTACGATATAAAAAATCTTCGTATCCATTTTCGCACATTGGAAAATCAAAATATTCGTCATGTTGATTTAAAGCATTTTGATTTTTCCTGTCAAACACCTGTGAAGGTTTATGATATTCAAACCGACCAGTCAGGGAATGTTACAAAAAAGTTTATTGATTATACACAACAAATAAACCAACAGTTGGTAAGAAATGCCTTCGAAAAAACTGTTTGGACTCGGCTTATGCGAGCAAATGATAGTGGCACGATCCATCCATTTGACAATAATAATATCCCTGAGAATCTTTTAAATGCAATTTCGCAGTATCCTGCAACCGCAATCTGTACGAAATAGGTAGTATAAAGCAAACAAACATCAATTATTCTTTTTGCTCCTCAAAGGAGCTGCAACGTATAAGAAATCAATTTTCACCATTGGATTTTGTCTATTCTTATCTTCATAACAATCTACAACATGTTGTAGATACGATTTTCCACCACAAAATTTAAATATACCATCCTCAGGAAATAGTGGAAGGCCGAAATCTTTGACATTAGAAGTCGTATCATCCGATAACTGCCTGCCTGAAACTATTAAAGCCGCTTGCAAGTAACATCAGCCTTTTTACTCATTTTAAGCACCCCAGTATCTTGTTATATAGACCCACTGTAAATAAATAATAGCATTGTCTTTCACAATCA
>CAYGXH010000604.1:0-1749 GCA_964353675.1 uncultured Chlorobiaceae bacterium | reverse complement strand
GCTGCTTGCTTTCAGAATTCTTATTCTCTTCCGATTAACCATTTTAGGGTATATTCTCCTTTAAAAGAAAAAACTCCCGCCAGCGTAACAACACATTGACGGGAGCTTCTTCATAGTGAGGTTTTGATTACTTGAAATAGAAATGGAAGCCGACGCTCTCGAAGCCGAGTGCGCGAAGGGCTGAAATTCCCCACTTATCCTCATCTCCGCTGACCTGTGCAAACTGCAATCCATGTCCGACACTGAGTGAAAACTGGTCGGAAATGAACCACTCTGCGCCTAAATCGGCCGTGATGATCATCGTCGATTTTACTTCACCGGCAACGACCCGGTTATCGGTCTGGTATTCAAAACCAGGCCTGATGAAGAAATTAACGTTCTCGGTTTGCACAACATCCACCGGTACGCCTATATTGATATGGAACCTGTCCTTATCACCGCCGAGGAAATTCTTATCTGCGAAACCAAGACCAAGATCAATACCAACCTGCGGTGTTACCCAAACACGACCGCCAACCGGCGCGGATGGCGAGTACCATCCCAAGCCAAATGTACCAGGTTTATGATCGCCTGCATAGAGCGATGCTGTTAGGAGAGCAACCGCTGCAAACATGAATAAGCGTTTCATTACAATATTCCTTTCTTTAGAATTATAGTTATTCTGTGTGTTGATTGTGATTTATCTTTCATTCTTAATTATTTGATATTTTAAACATCAGGATCGTTATGCTGTTTCTTAGGGCCTCGTTTCAACTGAAACGCATCACGCGCGAACGTCAGCGCTTCCGCTGCAGAGCGGACTATCCGATCGCAATGCAAGTCCTTTTCAGTGAGCATCTCAACACGAGATCCGCCGATCATAAATTTTCCCCCGTATGAATGAATATCATTAGATATTCTTTTAAAATCTTTTACCATTTTTTCTGTATTCTCGATCATAGTGAATGATAATGCCACTAATTCCGGTTTTAAAGCTTTCACGAATGATAGAACACTGTCAGTCGGAGTATTCGCACCGATGTAGTGGATCTTCCACCCCTCGCTTTCAAAAGAATACGCCAGACATCTCAAACCGATATCATGGAGTTCACCTTCAACACAAGCGAATGCTGCTGATAATCCGTTCGAAGGTTTACGATGCACCTCCGGAGCTATTCGTATCAGCGCTTCGGTTACAGCTTGAGATACCAGGTGTTCTTGATGAATGCTGATTTCACCCTTTTCCCATAAATCCCCGACTTGCACTAATGGCGGACGAATAATTTCATCGGCGATAATACAAAATGAAATATGGTGTTTTAGAAGATATAGAAGCAGCTCCGTCAGCCCTTCTCTATCGGACTGAAGTGCTTCCTGTAAAAAAACATCAGCGATCTTCTGATAGTTCCTGGTTAAAACGCCTAGCTGTAACTGCTCTTGTTGGGCCGCACCAATTGGTGGCGGCAACACTCCGGTTAAGGAAATTCCATTATTTTCTGCAAATTTGATGATATTATTCAACTCAAACTTCCGGTGTCCGCCAAGGGTTTTCGAACATTGTATTTGTCCCTCATCCGCCCACCTTTTGACGGTCGTTTCGGTAACATTAAACAATGCAGCCACTTCGTGAGTCGATAATATCGTATTCATTTAAAATTCTATATGTGCTGTATTATACGTTATATTCGTTTTGTACGATATAAATATACGAAAGTTATACCTTCTTGTCAAGTACTTTTTAAAAAATTTTTAAAAATGTCCTTTTTTCTT
>CAYGXH010000603.1:0-1750 GCA_964353675.1 uncultured Chlorobiaceae bacterium | reverse complement strand
ACGATACACACCCGAACGGGTTGCCGGTGATGACCGACTGGACGATCGTGTTGAAGGTCGCCACGTCCGGGATCGGGCTCGTGAGTTCACGAACCGCGTTCTTGGTCTCGCTGTTCTGTACGAAATTTGCCATTGGTTCTCATGGCTCCTGCCCTCGGGCCCTTGGGCTGTTTATATATCGTGTTTCTCAGGGCTTAGGCTTGACTGAACCTTGATATCATTAGTAAAAGGATGCAACAAAGGGACTGATCAGTGTTAGATGAATATTGTTTACCGAACCATTCGGTGTTTAAAGAAAATTGCAAAATACTGATCAAACACAATATTTCGTTAAATGATTTAAAGGCATCAAATATTAAATATCAACAACTATATCGTGTTTCATTTTTATTCATTGATTGTATTGTGAAGAGCTAATTCAGGACACAACGTTAATGGATCCGCAGAAAAAAGTCCCTCAAATCAAACAAAATTCGATTGTACATGGAGATCTTTTTTCAGAACCCGTGCAAGTAATTCTTATTGAACCACGAGGTAACTCACTGAAAATTATTGGAAAAGGATTAAAGACTGGATTAGTTCACGAAAAGATTTTATCTCCCGATCAACTTCATCAAATCGAAGTATCACCGTTAAAAGAACCGTTTGATGGCGACGCAACTCGGTTCCGTCTGGGAATTGAGGCAATGCGGCTCGGTCTTGCTTACGAATATGATCCCTATTTTACTCTATCAATAGCGCGTGTGGACCCATTACCTCATCAGCTCGAAGCTGTCTATGATTATTTTCTTAAACTTCCCCGCATCCGTTTTTTACTCGCTGATGATCCCGGTGCTGGAAAGACCATCATGGCCGGGCTGCTTATCAAGGAGTTGAAAATACGTGGCCTTATCAAACGAATCCTGATTGTTACACCGGCCAACCTTACATTCCAGTGGCAACGGGAAATGAAGGATCGATTCCGGGAAAATTTCGATATTATTCGGAGTGATCTGCTCCGAGCCACGTATGGCATGAATCCCTGGCAGGAACGAAATCAGGTCATTACATCGATGACGTGGGTCTCTGTTATTGAGGATGCAAAGAAAAGCCTGCTCCGGAGTCACTGGGATCTTATCGTTGTCGATGAAGCCCATAAGATGAGTGCCTATAGTCCAGATCACAAAACGCTGGCTTACCAACTTGGAGAGGCACTTTCCCAGATGACGGATCACTATCTGCTCATGACCGCAACTCCCCACAAAGGCGATCCAGAGAATTTCCGCTTATTCCTCGAACTTCTTGACAGAGATGTGTATGGAGATATTAAAAGTCTTGAAGAGGCGATGAAGCGGCATAGTGCTCCTTTCTATCTTCGCAGGGTTAAAGAGGCACTCGTTCTTTTCCCGGATCCCGAAACAGGGGAGGTTAAGACGCTCTTTACGAAAAGAATTGTCCAATCCACAGAATTCCAAATTGATGCAGAAGAATGGGAATTTTATGATGCATTGACGCATTACGTTGAGGAGCAATCTGCACGAGCAGCAGCTGACGAATCTGCACGCGGACGAGCACTGGGTTTCACCATGGCGTTGCTCCAGCGCCGCTTTGCTTCAAGCATCTATGCTGTCCGAAGAACGCTTGAACGAATGAAGGAATCCCGTGAAAAAGCGCTCAATAATCCTGAAGAGTACAGGAAAAAGCAGATTACACGAAGGCTTCCTGAGGACTTCTTTGATCTTACTGAAGAAGAACAATTTATCATTCAGGA
>CAYGXH010000602.1:0-1752 GCA_964353675.1 uncultured Chlorobiaceae bacterium | reverse complement strand
CCGTAATCGTTTGGTCAGCAGTCGGAATATCTGATAAGTATTTCATATACACGGTACCATTACGAATCAGTATTGCCATACGAGATTGCCAAGCTATTTCCTCGCACAGTTGTAGTGCATCTTCCTTATCAAACCGAGCGAATTGTGCAATATAAGTATTTACTTTTGTTCTAACAGATGCATAGGTTGTTGCATCAATACTTAAATCGGTATAAGTCTCAATAATATACTTTATGATATCTGCTGGATTAGGCCCAATACTTGAGCGTAAAGATACATATACGGTATCTTCCCAACCCTCTCCATCATAGTCATCTAATGGTATCGTGAAAGTTAATGTTGTAGGATGTTGTGAATCATATGAGTCATTGAGATTCTTGGTATAGTATGAAGATGGAATTGGAGCAAAGATTCTATCATCGTTAGTTCTACGATATGCATATACATCTAAGAGTTGATAACTAGGAAATAAACTAGCAACATATGTATCATAATAATTTGTATATAATCTAACGAACCCTCCAGCATTAAAAGCTACTGTATCCGGCAACATTATATTTGCCATTACGTAGCCAGTTGATTTGTCATCAATAGTAGCAACATACCAATTATTCGCTTCAACTGTAAAATAAGCTTCCCAACTTGTTTTTGGTAAACCAGCAGTTTCAATTATTGTGTCTTCTGAACCTAATAATACACCAAGATTTGTATTACTTGGACGCCAAGGCTTATAGAAATAACATTTCTTGTCCACTTGACGATAACAGCGATTAACCATGTAGCCATATTCAGCATGATTCACATAGCAATACTGTCCAGATATTTGCTCATTATTCTTTAACCAAGCGACTTGTGAATTATTATAATCAGGGTCACTTATTGGACGGCTCTTAAAGGCAACATTACTATTCAATATGTCATTAAAACTCTCAACAGTAAATAAGTCATCGGTGAATGTTCCAGTATATTTAACAGTTCCAATTTTAATTGAAACGGACTCCCCTTGTGGGAAGTCTGTACCACCATCAATATAGAAACTTGTATTTGATTGATTAATACCATAACGTAATGTGCCTCTTGGTTGTTTCTTTATCTGTACACAAGGAACGTGTAAGACTGTTCCAAAACACATCGGCCACGCTTTATCAATTGCATCTATAGAAAGATTTTCAAACGCACCCTCAAGTGGTGCGTAACCAGCTTCTTGGCTGTCAATAATAGATTCAGCATCAAGGGTTAATGACCGTTCACCTTCGCTCCAGACTACTGGATTTATAATCTTGCCTTTGAATACTTCTAATAGATCACTCTGTCCTAGCCCGACAAAGTGATGATAGACTGTTATCGGGGTACCTTCAATAATATCAATATTCCAGGTCTGTTTTAAGTCTTCATCTAGATCAATTAATGTTAAATTGACCCCGGATATTTCACCTTTACTATCAGAAGTTTGATTTGTATAAACTGGATTACACTGACTAATACGTCCGATGGCATTGATTGCACCGACTGTAATTGTTTTATCAGCATAGTATACTGCCCCACTAGGCCAATCAATCTTCACAATGAAGATTGGTTTTGTTCCAAGATTCTGTGCAGCTTTTGCAGCCGCACTAACAGTTAAAGTCCTCATTCTTTAGTACCCTCAAAATCAATTGTGAATGAATAACTCTCAATACACTGACTAGAAGTACTCGCTAATTTAGCAAGTGTAATAAACTCAACAGGGTTAGTTAAGATGTACCCATTCCA
>CAYGXH010000601.1:0-1753 GCA_964353675.1 uncultured Chlorobiaceae bacterium | reverse complement strand
AAATTTCCCTTTGCCTATATAATTTCTTATCCGGATCCAAATGTTATTGATTTGTTGAAGAGACATGGAATAAAAATAGAGAGGATTAAAGAAGCAGAGACACTGGATGTGCAGACGATAAAAATTAAAGAATTAAAACCCAACACCAGATTAAATCAGGGTCATTACAATGATTCCATAAAAGTTGAATATATCAATGAACTTAAGGAAATTCCCGCCGGCACCTTAATCGTAAGAACCGCTCAACCACTTGCTATTCTAGCCGCATATTTACTCGAACCGGAAACAGACGACGGTCTTTTATTTTGGAACTATTGGGACAAATATTTGGTACCGCAATGGGGCGGTTCATATTTACAGTACCCTGTTATGAAGGTTTTATCATCCCAAATAATTACATCCGAAGAAATTAATTAGAACCTGCTGAATTTAAATCATCCGTTAATCTGAAACAGTCCGACCGGCAGCATATTGCCTCTTTCCCGGTAGGTCTAAATCATACATAAATACGTAAAATAAATAATGGTGATGAAACATATTTTAATATCTATCTCCTCTTTCACCATATTATCGATCTAGATTTTTTTAATAGCACAATCCTCAATGCGATGGTAAGGGAAACGACTGGCAAACCATATAATTATAATAAGGTAATATGGAAATTCATGACAAAATAATACCCCGACCGATCTCCCAGAACTTTAAACCAGATAATATCGCCGTGGACGTACGCAGTTTATTCCGGTTACCCTGGAAGACAAGTGATAATGCGATGGGATGGCTCGAACCAACTCGTAAATGCAATATGAGTTGCGATGCATGTTTTGCGATCAATGATCCACAAAGCCAGAAATCACTTGAACAGATCGAGAAAGAACTCGATACACTGCTCCATATACGTCGATGCGACGCAATACTCATCGCAGGCGGAGAACCGCTCACTCACCCCCAGATTGTTGATGTTGTGCGTATGGTGAAAAAAAGGAAGGTAAAACCACAGATAGTCACAAATGGATTAGAACTTGACCAAGCCTTGATTCACGAACTCCGTGTTAATGGAGCTTATGGAATCACATTTCACGTGGACAGCCATCAATCTCGGCCCGGATGGATAGGTAAGAACGAGATGGAACTCAATGAGCTCCGCCAACAATTTGTCAACATGACACGGTCAGAAGGACATTTAGTTTGTGCTTTCAATACCACTATCTTTCCTGATACACTCAAGTACGTACCAGATATTATTAGCTGGACATACAGAAATATCAGTGATGTCAGCGTTATGACTTTGATTGCAGTGAGAATGATCGATTCGAAGTATCCTTTCGACTATTTTGTCGGCAACAGAAAAGTTGATTTAAACCAAATGGGATTTTATTCGGAGCACCATTACGAAAATTTAACAACATTTGATCTCTATCGTGAGGCACAGAAAGCGATTCGCGATTTTAAGTTTTGTGCATTCATTGGCGGGACTACCCTTCCACAATCCTTAAAATGGGGAATCTCTTGCAGAATTGGATCAAATCGCGAATCGTATGGTAATATCGGACCCCCTTTGATGGAATTAATGCAAAATGCGCACCATTTCTGGAAAGGCCGTTACCTTGCCTATGTAAGTCCGAGACTAAGTAATAAAGCAAAATATCTCTTTTTACTCGGGTTCCTTGACGCAGAAGTCCGAAGGACTCTAAAAAACTATGTCCGAGCAATCATTCATCATCCGTCTCGCATATTTGAGAAACTTTCAACG
>CAYGXH010000600.1:0-1759 GCA_964353675.1 uncultured Chlorobiaceae bacterium | reverse complement strand
AACTAAATATTTTTGGAGAGGCACCATTGATGAAGTTAGTGTTTATAATCGCTCACTTACAGTAAATGAAATTGATTCTATTTATCACGAAGGTGGTTGGATAGGCACTGGAGTCATCAGTGGTATCAAATTTGAAGATGTGAATGGGAATGGAATTAAAGATGCTGAAGAACAAGGTTTGAATAATTGGACGATAAGGCTATTAAAAAATGATACTCAGATAGATAGCACGGTCACAAACGAAAATGGTGAATACTCCTTTTCGATAACTGTACCAGATACCTATACAGTACGGGAAAAAATAATATCTGACTGGATACAAACATTTCCTCTATCAGGGGAATACAATAGCATAATAATAGACCGTGACACAAGCATCACTGGTTTGGATTTTGGTAATTTTCATTTAGGAACAATAAGTGGTGGGATTTTTAATGATTTAAATAGAAATGGAGAACTGGATATAGATGAACCGGGGATTAATAATTGGAAAATCAGATTATCTGGACCTCTGGATGATTCAACACTAACGTATGAAAATGGATATTACTCTTTCTCGGGTCTACCAATTGGTACTTATGCTATTAGTGTAGAAATAAAACAAGGTTGGGAACAGACAAGACCTCCAAGTCCGGGGACTTACTTAATAACTATTTCGTCAAGCGGGCAAAATTTAAAAATATCGATTTTTGGTTTTGCAATAACTATTCCTAAAGTCAAAATACCGCTTTCATTTTATAATGCTGATAAATCAGCTGTACGAAATATTTATTGGGGTATCAGGAGCGGAGCTTCACGTGGTATTTGGGGAATAGACCCAGATGCTACATCTGCCGATTCATTAGAAGGTGAAAGTGAACTTCCACCTCCGATATCAAGTGCATTCGATGCGCGATTTATTAATCCTGATAAATCACCAAACTATTTTGGGCAGGGTTCATGGGTAGATATCAGGAATTTTGTTAGCAGTACACAAAGCGATACATATAAAGTATCATTTCAACCGGGGCCTATGGGATATCCTGTGACTTTCAAATGGTCAAAGGATTTAGTTAATCAGTCTTTCGGCGGGATAGTACGAATTGGAAAGAATCCAGGTAACTGGGTAGACATGAAAGTCGAAGATAGTCTTGTCATTACAAATGTAAATACCAGTAATCTGTATATCATTTCGGAGAATCCTACTATCCCGATATTGTACAATAAAGGTTGGAATATGGTATCGCTACCCATGATGGTAGAGGATGCAAGAAAAGAAATTCTATTTCCTACTTCAGTTACAAATTTATACAAGTACGACCATATAATGGGGTATCTTACCAGTGATACGCTTGAAATGGGTAATGGCTATTGGATAAAATTCAATGGCGTAATTCCACCAATTACTCTTGATGGAATAGAAGTTCTATCTGATACAATTAATGTTTTCAGTGGATGGAATATGGTGGGCTCACTCACTAATTCCGTCCCTGTTAATAGCATTGAATCAGTACCGCCCGGAATAATTGTAGGCGGTTTTTTCGGATATAATGGCTCATACTATTCGACTGACGCGCTGGAGCCATTTATGGGGTATTGGGTGAAGGTGAATCAGGATGGGATATTAATTTTAAATTCACCCCTAAGATAATATTCAATATTATGGGCTTGGCACCTACGTCGTAACCAATCGCCTCCCATTGGAAACGATAAGCTGAGCCCTTTTATTTCTATCAGTCTATAATGATGGGGAAAATGGAGACGGAGAATAATTTATATC
>CAYGXH010000599.1:0-1761 GCA_964353675.1 uncultured Chlorobiaceae bacterium | reverse complement strand
TGTCTTAATTCAGTAAAATCCCGCCAACTCATACCATTGTAATGAACAATAAAGTTATTATTACCAATGATAAAAATGTCATTGATGTCGTTACCTCTTAAAGCGTATGGATATTCAGGAAACCATGTTTCTGTGTATGAATACCTCATTGCTTCTCCCTTTGTTGTGTAAAATGACTCATATAATCCAGCACTTGATCCTATAAATATCCTCAATCTACGTGGTGTATATGCACCAAAATATCGGCCGGAAAGGGAATCCTTTCGGACAACACCTCGAGCATTCGATCCGTCGTAAGCGATTTCCCAGGATTCCCCTGCAATATATCTTAAAAGTTGTGTTTTGCTATCAGTTGTATTATATCCACATGCCCAAATAACATCCCGATCAGAGCTTCCCCATACATCTGTTAAATCAACATCTGTCCCACTCTCTAATTTCTTCCATTGTGTACCATCGTAAAACGCTATCGCACCATTACTGCCTACAATATATATCTTTCTATCATTTCCTCCCCATATTTTTTGTATCCATCCGTTCCATATCGACGAAGGTAAATCAAATGTTTTCCAAGCTGTCCCATTCCAATGCATTGGCTGATTACTACCTATCCAATAATTGTCTATCCCAAAGGCAAAAACTGAATATAATTGTGCATAATATTCCGTACCATGATAATTATACATGACACGAATAAGGATCCATTTGTTTCCATCCCAACGAGCAAAATTGAATGGAGGATAGATCCAATTCCCCTGAAAATCTTTTATATTTATCTCGCCAACTACAAAAACACAGGTATCATTGATGATACATACATCCCTTAGTAGAGTTCCATTACCATCGCCCAGCGTATCTATTTCCCACGTAAATTCATGGCTTGTTGTATCCATCGTGGTCACAAGTAATGGGGAACTCGAATCTTGTACCACACCGCCAATTGTATAATAGGCTTTATATGTGTAATTCTGTTTTGGCAAGAGGTTCTTATCGTACAATAATGTATCAATCATACTTAAGTTCAGAAGAGGGGATTGATATATCTGTTCTCCATTTCGTTTCACATAGATTGTGAATGGACCATGACTCAATGTTGCTTTGAGTCTGATGAATACATCCACTACACCAATATCTTCTGCGGTGAGTGTTAACTCCGCTGTTCGTGGCTGCGTTGGTTCTTCTCGGCATGCAAAACCTGCGAGGATGATGAGGATTAAAAATATTATAAATCTATTCATGAATAGATTTCTCCACATTATGAAGTACTAATCGTGCAAGGAGGGTGGATATAACAACGATAAGATTATCAACACTATCCACGGTTCACCAAAATTGTAATAAATATTTTTATTAATGTCAAGAGAGCAAATCTAAATATTTTTTCAATTTATAATATTTAAAATAAATCTAACAACATGAAAATATTTCATCATTGATGAAGAAAAAATTTCTTGCCAGCTAAATCAACTGGTATATGGGTGTCTCCTGATATATCAATTCTACTGCAATCCCCTTCAAATGTCAATGGGGTAATACCCTATTTAAAAGGTAGGTGTTTACCTACGATGCTGGGGTATTTACCTACGATAAGACGGTGTTCACCTACGATAGAAGTATGATATGTGATAATTCTGAAGATTTGGCATGATCACCAGAAAAATGTCTTATCTCGGTGATGTGATTAGTTTAAAACTCCCTCAAATACGTTGAATTCAAATACTGGTTGTAAAATATTCCCGTTAGCGCTACGTATGGTACCCA
>CAYGXH010000598.1:0-1762 GCA_964353675.1 uncultured Chlorobiaceae bacterium | reverse complement strand
TTCATCGATGATATCAGCTACGCCATCCCCATCACTATCCTCCCATTCACCATTTCCGTCAGGATCTTGGATGTAATACTCACTATTATTAAAAATACCATGACTGAAAATTATTGTATTCCCGTCAGGGCTTACAGCAGGATATGTCGAGTGTACTTCATTATCGAACCACGTCGGGATTAGCATTTTTTTATAGTGTATAAAGTTTAACTTTCTTCTTATTGAGGAAGGGGATAAACCATATTTGGATCATCCCCTACCGGTGGTTGTGCAACACACCGGTGGGGCATCGGTAAACCGGTTAATAAATCATATCCCAACAGGTGATTACTCGGTCAGGGAAATATTCGAGGATAATCACAATTGGGATGTGTATTGCTTTCATAACCGGGAAAAATTACGAGAAGTTGAGATACACGAAGTAGAAGAAATGCTATCATGCAAAGATTCCGAACGTGGGTTTTATATCTATTATTGTCCCAATTGTGAGGAAAGTCATTTTATATCGTTTGGATGCAACAGCCGGATATGTTCAAACTGCGGGAAGAATTACACAGACAAATGGGCGGAATCGTTCAGCAAGAAGATGTTCAATGTGCCCCACCGGCACCTCGTTCTGTCAATATCGGACAGATTGTGGCCATATCTGTATGAAGACCGAAGTCTATGGAAAGTATTGATGGATTCAGCGATAAAGGCAATAAACGATACATTTTCCTATGTATTGGGGAGGAAAATAACCGCTGGGGCAGTTGTTGTATTGCATCCCTTTGGAAGGGATTTAGGATTCAAACCGCACATCCATGTGCTAGTCACGGAAGGCGGTTTTGATGGCAAAGGTCAATTCGTTCATAAATTGTACATACCTGCCAGAGCTCTCAGGAAAACATGGCAATACCAAGTGTTAACGCGATTAAAGGAAGCATTGCCGAAGACAAAAGCAACATCTACAATGATAGATAACCTGTTTCATACTTTCGATGAAGGGTTTTATGTATATCTCCCCAAAGAAACCCGGATAAGAAGTAAACGAGAGATAGCAAAATATGTAGGACGGTATGTGAGACACCCTGCGATTGCGAATAGCAGAATCTCATCATATACCGGTGAGACTGTTACCTTCTGGTATTTCGATAATGATGAGAAGAAACATTATCGAACAATGGGGACGTTTGAATTTATTGAGGCTGTAATCCAGCACATACCCGATACCCAGTTCAAAATGATACGATATTATGGGGCATATTGTAGAAAATGGCGAATGAAGTTCTGTAGATTATTGGGATATGGAAGTATAACACAAGGAAAAATGGAGGAATATCCTAGGAAACGGATATATCGTTGTCCAAAATGTGGTTCGAACATGAGCTTTGTTGAGTACTGGAAGGATCCGCCATCACAGACATACTCATTTGGCACAAGAATCAATGATTGGACCTATATCTGTTCTAATTGAAGCTATCTTTTAATTTCCCCGGAGGGGCTTTCTTGTTGTAAGATTAGATCGTTTCTTATCCGGTTACTTTTGGCTACCTGTCGTCTTGGAAAGGGCAACGAGGAAAAGATGCAGGGGATCGGGGCGGTGGTGCAGGAGATAGCGATAAAAATATTATCATAAAACCGTACCACAAAATATAAATTATGACAACCGAAAAATAAAAAGTCCATATATTGTTTCGATTCGATTTATATTATACTATCTTGTTAAAATACAACAATTAAATATTAATA
Organism: uncultured Chlorobiaceae bacterium; assembly: GCA_964353675.1. Taxonomy (GTDB): domain Bacteria; phylum Bacteroidota; class Ignavibacteria; order UBA10030; family SZUA-254; genus CAYGXH01. The sequence goes on along the minus strand of CAYGXH010000598.1, from coordinate 31 downwards.
TTACAGATAGATGTGATATAATTAGAAAAAT
>CAYGXH010000597.1:0-1765 GCA_964353675.1 uncultured Chlorobiaceae bacterium | reverse complement strand
GGCGGCGAGAGCGAGTATCTGACAACCGAGACATATTCCGAGTATCGGTATGTTTTCTTTCATCGCTCTTTGCACGTTTCTGATTGTTTCACTGCACATTTTCGGATCGCCGGGTCCATTGGAGACGACAATTCCTTCCACATCTTCGAGCAGAAAATCATAATTATAGGGAACACGTAAAACCGAGATATTTCGTCGGAGAAATGCCTGTATAATGCTGTTCTTTGCGCCGCAGTCGACAAGTACGATTCTCTTCCCCGGTTTATTGTAACGAACTGCGGACGGAATGGTCACATTAGACACGAGATCAGACTGATTTGGATCTTCAAAAGAAATGTCAGGTAGATCCCCGACGATAATTTTACCGGGCATGGTGCCTTTTTCCCTCAATTTCTTCGTGAGTGCTCTGGTATCAATATCGCACAGACCGGGGATAGAGTGTTCCATCATCCATTCAGGTAGTGATTTTTTTGCATTCCAGTGTGAATACCGATCGGAATAATCGGAAACGATTAACGCGCGGATCTGTATTTTTTCGGATTCAAAATATTTGAGCAGACCATTCTCCCTTTCGTCACCCGGAACACCATAATTTCCAATGAGGGGGTAAGTACAGACCAAAATCTGTCCGGAGTACGAAGGATCTGTCATCGTTTCGGGATAACCGACCATTCCGGTATTGAACACAACCTCGCCGTTAACGTTCGCCTCTGTACCGAATGAGTAACCCGGGTATTGGGTACCATCTGCGAGTATCAGTTCCGCTTTTTTACTGGGGAGCATCTTATATTTAGTTATCTTAAAAAGAGCATTTTTTCCAAGAGGATTAATTTTTACCAGGATAGGATTGACCGGATGCCGTCAATTCCGCGCATCATTAAAACATTGGATAATAAGTTAGTTTAATTTAATTAATATACAACTTTTTCCGGTGGTTATATCCTGATCAGGCGGTCGTTTACTTCGAGTAAGACAACCTTCATCCTATTTGTATAAATCGGATGAATCATACAAAAATCTGGAAAAGGAGGGATTTTTTACGTGTGATATGCGTTACTTCGCTCTTTCCTTTATTTTTCCGAATGCTTATATTTCGCACGAATGGAGAAATCTAGATAAAATGGCCGAAAAACAACAAATTCTCATAGTCGAAGACGACACAGAAATCAGGGAAACCCTCTTCCAGCACCTGTTGAACGAAGGCTATGATGTAAGAACCGCAACGAACGGAAATGAAGCGATCCCGCTCATTCACGGTCGTTCATACCAAGCAATTATTCTTGATCTCAAGATGCCGTACATTGACGGCTTTGGCGTGCTCCAGTTTGTTAAGGCGACTTATCCGCAGACGAAGGTTATAATATTAACTGCCTACGGCGATATGAGGAACACTGAGAAATGCAGGGCAATGGGAGCTGATGAGATAATCGACAAGCCATACGATTTGTAGTATCTTTTTTATACGATTAAGAATCTGGTAGAGGTGTAAGGCCGTTTTTAAGGCCTCCTCCCCTCTTAGGGGAGGACTGAGGTGGGGTCTCAGCAGTGCAGTCTGGTATGCTTTAGACCTCTCCTGTAATCCTCTCCTAAAAGGAGAGGATGTTCAAGGCCTCCTCCCCTCTTAGAGGAGGACTGAGGTGGGATCTCAGATTCTAATCTCTGTTGTATTTTTTCAAAAATTGCATCAAGCACTCCAACAGTATTTTTTAGCACTTCATAATCCGTGAATCGGAGAACTTCTATACCTTCTGAATTTAAATATTTA
>CAYGXH010000596.1:0-1770 GCA_964353675.1 uncultured Chlorobiaceae bacterium | reverse complement strand
CACTAAAAACCCTACCAACCGCCTCGGCTCGGTAGGTAAATATCCGGCGAAGCTGACGTCGGATAAATAAACTATGTACTACTCTCCCTATAAACGACAAAGGAATAGCATACCGTACGTCATCGACAATTAAGGTCCCCTCCGCAGTTTTCAAAAAAGTATGCGTGTGATGCCAGAATGAGTATGGACCCCGGAGCTGTTCATCGACAAACTTGTGAGGTGGTTCATATAATGTGATGAGGGAAGTCCAACGTACCCTGGTGAACAGGAGCCGTATTGTGTAGCTGATGAGTGCCCCGGATATCATTTCGATGGGTGAGGGCGTAATAATGACAAAGCCCATCGATGCGGGTGTAATCTCCGCAAGGTTTTCCGGTCTGGAGAAAAATGAAAAAACCTCATCCAGCGGTTGTGGAACAATCTGCTCGACATGTAGTGTGTAGATCTTCATTACCGTTACTCACGATTCATACTGATGTATCGATCAACATCAAATTTTTTCTTACATCCACCAAATGTCATCGACCTGATTTTACCATAGACGGGCCGGTCGAACCAAGGACGATCGTGAACGCCGCCGATGCTCCACGCAATGCCGGCGTATCCGTTTGGGTCTCTGCCGTCGAGTTCGTATTTATCATTCAGAATTATCGCGGTTTGCATAGCCTCCTCAGGAGTTTTTGACCATTCCAATATTTTCTTCGCCCAGTACATCCGCATATAGCCGTGCATCTTTCCCGTTCTTACCATCTCACGCTGTGCAGCATTCCAAAGCGCGTCATGCGTCTCAGCTTGTTCAAATTCAATCAGTTTATAAGTAAATTCTCGTTTATCCCTACGGTGCGAATTGAGTGTTTCTTTTGCCCAATTTGTAATTCCCTCAAGACTATCATAATGCGGATTATAGAAGCAATAATTGTCGGATAATTCGCGTCTGACAATCAATTCCTCTAAAAATGCCTCTGATGATTTTATGAACCGGCCGTAACGCTGAACCTCCAGTACGATCCGTTGCGCCGATATATTTCCGAAATGCAGATAAGGGGACAGATCCGATTGCGCATTCTCAGTCGGATCATTACGCATCGCGGCATATTTTTTTAATCTTACTTCCAAAAAAACATCCAGTTTTTTCTTTCCTGAATCCTCACCGGTAGTGAGCCAATCTACTCTTTCTATTTCCCTGTTCACGCGAAGCGATCGTATAGCCTTGTTCCAATCGATTTTGTTCAATTTTAAATCCATTGGGTAAGGATGCTTCTTAACCTTAGGAAATTCATCTAAATATTCCGGAAGCAATTTTTGAATTTTTGGACGAATTGTATATGCACCGTATTCCTGTTTGTCGGATGTAATCCAGCACGGTATAATATTATGCGCATCAACTTCATAAAACGGAATAATAATACTTTTTGCGACACTTACTTTCCACTCCATGTGGATCTTCAGAGGTGAGAAATCTGTAACGAGGATACCTATGCGATGTTTCACTACAAAACGAAGTACCTCTTCATGCGGTTTTCCAATAAGGAGAAAGAACGGTATATTTTTACGCATGAGATTCTGTTCGACAATCTTTAAACCCTCGATCATAAACATATACTGGCGATAGGCGGCGTCTAAAAATTGGGGAGCGAGTGTAAAGAGAACTAAAAGCGAGACTTTCCTTTCGATGGCCTGTTCCTGTGCAAAGAGCAATGCCCAGTTATCTTCAACCCGCTGATCTCGTCTCATCCAGTAAACAACCGGACCAGCTGTATCGCTGCTTGC
>CAYGXH010000595.1:0-1771 GCA_964353675.1 uncultured Chlorobiaceae bacterium | reverse complement strand
ATATAATCCCCACCTTTTCATAGAAGGATCGCTGATTGCCGCTTACGCGATGGGAGCTCAGACCATATATGTTTACATCCGCGGTGAATACGTAAAATGGATCAAACTCCTTCAGAAAGCGATCGACGATGCGTACGCGAAGAATTATATCGGGAATGCAATCCTCGGTTCATCGTTTTCCACGGATATCTACATCGTCCGCGGTGCCGGCGCCTATATCTGTGGCGAAGAATCATCGCTGATGAATTCAATCGAAGGAGACAGGGGATATCCCCGCGTAAAACCACCCTTTCCCGCGCAAGTTGGACTATGGGGATGTCCGACGACGATAAACAATATCGAAACACTGGCAAATGTGCCACACATCATCATGAAAGGCGGTGACTGGTATAAAAAGATCGGCTCACCGACTCAACCGGGCACCGTACTCTTCGGTCTGAGCGGTCATGTAAATAAACCGGGTGTTTATGAACTGCCTACAGGCGTATTACTTACGGATCTCATCTACAAGTACGGTGGAGGAGTCAGGGAAAATAAAAAAATAAAAGCTGTCATTCCGGGCGGTTCATCAACTGTATGGCTTCGTGGCGACGAACTGGACGGAGTTCGGATGGATGCTGAATCGCTGAAAGCTGTGGGCACATCAATCGGAACGGCAGGAGTTATTGTGATGGATGAGGATACCGACGTGTTAAAGGTACTCAAACGAATTACCCGCTTCTATCACCATGAATCGTGCGGACAATGTACTCCATGCCGTGAAGGATGCGGATGGATGGAGAAGATATTAAGACGATTTATGGACGGTAATGCGAAAACAGAGGATATTGATCTTCTCCTCGACGTTGCGAACAACATCGAAGGGAATACCATCTGCGCACTCGGTGATGCAGCCGCATGGCCCGTTCAGAGCGTGATAAAGAAATTTCGAAATGAATTTGAAAAACGAATAATTCATCTCCCCGCAGAAAAACAGTACGTTCCTCCCCCGCACCTCGTTACGCTTTAGTTATTCTTTGCCCCCTCCTTTATCCACGTCCTGATTCCTTTTAACTGATTGCTATTCATCGGCGGACGACCGAGGGGCATCTGCGGTATACCGGACTCTTTCCCTTCTATTGCACGTACGAGTCTGCTGTTTTCCGGATCGCCCGGTATATATACAACGTAAATCCTTGTGTTTAAATCATCATAAGTCTCCAGGCTGAGATCGCCTGCAGGATTTTCGCCGGCATGACAGCCGCCCGGAATTGCACACAATGCAAGGAAGAGCGGTTCGACATGATCGCCGTAACTGACGTTCGAATCGGGAAAGACAATTGAGTTGACGTCACCGCCTGTCACTTCGTCCTTGCACGTAAGTGAAAGGTAAACAAAACCGAGAAAGATTATCGCGAAGAGAAAGGCTTTGAGAGAATTTGGCATATTCAGGTATCTAAGGATTTTACGTTTCGGCAGATTTGTCCGTACAGATGAAAGGTGATTAAAGATACGTAGAAGGACGTGAACAGAATTCCCACGATAAATAAAATGAATCCGATACCGGCGGCGATTTCCAGTGCGAATGCGACGATACCTACGATCAGTACATCCCTCCAGAAAATACTGAAATTCCTGAGAATACGCCCGAGACGTAAACCGTCCGGAATCCGTTCTGTATTTGCGAATTCAATCGTGATGAGAGGAGTGGCGATGTAGAGCACCAGCGAATATGGGAGAACGAATGAAATCAGAAGTGCAATCAGTGTCATTGTTTCAAGCGGTGTATTCG
>CAYGXH010000594.1:0-1781 GCA_964353675.1 uncultured Chlorobiaceae bacterium | reverse complement strand
AGTCCGGAAATGATGCCGATGTCGTTTACGACCCACATCTTCCGGGTAATACCTTCCTCGTCGATAAAATTGATATCCGGAGTTGTTTTCATGAATGTTTCCAGAACAGGTTGAATGTAGTTGTCAGGGTCGGTATATATAGAAAAAATTTGGCTTATATTTGTCCGGGTAGCTTTTATCAGGTTCATTCTGTCAATCTTGGGTGCCAATAAGGTCCTTTCATGAGCATAGATTCCGTTGCCGAAAGGTTCGATTTTTATCAGGGCGATGAATCCTAAGCGGGTCTTTGGTGTCCCATCCACAAGGTATGTATCCGACATCACATAGATGGCAGGTTTTTCATCAGTTTTCAGGATGTCCTTTTTTACCCATGTCTGAAGGAAATCCCCGGCTTTCGAATACTTATTGATTTTATCGTTATCACCCGGTTCATCCTTTGTTTTTATAAGCCGGACAATATTGTAAGGGTTACGTTGATACAATCTTTCACGCCACTCGTCATAAATAATATCATATGGCGGCGCAACAAGATCGCTTAAATTCCCGGCGACAGACGGATCATATCGTAAACCTCTGAACGGACGGATTATCGGCATACTTGCTCCCCAATAAAAGTGAGAAAATTCACCTATATATGATTAATAATAGGTAATTGCTTTATCCATGGCACCTAGATATATTAGGTGACATGGAACTAACAACTTACGAATCAATTGTTAAGAACGATGTTTCGGCGATAAAATATCTGTCGAAAAAATGCCTTAAAAATGGACACAGAATTTGTCCCCGTTGCAACAGCCGAAAACTGTGGAAATTAAACAACGGAAAACGCCGTTGTTCAAAATGCCGATACACTTTCAACGATTTCTCTGGCCGGTGGTTGAACCAGTCCCGAATAAGCTGTCAGAACTGGTTACGTATACTCAAGTTGTTCGAATTGGAAGTATCGGGCAAACAAGATTGCATCGCAGCTTGCTTTGCCTTATAATACAGTCCACAGGGCGGTGATGATACTCCGCCATGCGATCCTTTGTAATGCTGATGATGCCGAAACTCTCCTCGGCGGAGAGGTCGAACTTGACGAGAGCTATTTCGGCGGCAGAAGAAAAGGCAACCGCGGTCGAGGCGCAGCCGGTAACGTCCCTGTCTTCGGCATCCTTGAACGTAACGGAACTGTCAAAGTGGAAATCGTTCCCAATGTCCGCGCGGAAACCCTTCTGGGCATTACAGTTAAGGCAGTCCGCCGCGGAAGCGTCGTTTACACAGACCGTTATCAGGTTTATGATTCGTTAATGTTTCGTGGTTATCGCCACCTTTCTTTAGATCATAAAAAACATTTTTCGAGAGGTAAAGTTTACATAAACGGGCTCGAAGGATTCTGGAGTTGGGCCAAAGAACGGCTTATAAAACACCATGGAAACTCGCCGAAATGGTTCCCGTTTTATCTCAAAGAACTAGAGTTCCGTTACAATAACAGAAATGAAGATATTTTCGAACTCTCCGCTTCTTGTCTTTATTCTTTTGTGCCAGATATTGAAATATAATTATCAATTAGAGGCAAATGTCAAATTATGCAATTTGCCATTCGCCTGTCTTTGAAATGTGTTCTTTCGTTCCTGTCAATGCCTTCGCAAGCCGGACTTCGTCCGGACATTGACAGGGGCAAAATTCTAACTTTTCAGGTGTCACGAGTGATGTAATTACCAAATTTTACAACAAGAGACTTATATTATGTCTTTTCAGGATGTGTTCGCTCATCCTGATAATATAACCCCGGAGTA
>CAYGXH010000593.1:0-1798 GCA_964353675.1 uncultured Chlorobiaceae bacterium | reverse complement strand
AAAAGCAGGATATAAAAGTTTTCCAAGTGATTACTGAATTATATGCTGATTCCTACTATAGCACAGTTATTTTTGTTGGCTAGATTTGTACAGTCCCCACTAGCTGTGATTGTTGCGAATCCCATTTTAGCTGCATATTTTCCCAAGCAGTCAGTAACAATTGCATCCCAAGCATTAGTTCCTGTCCATGAGTTTAAAGCACAATTTCTGCACCAGTCGATATATAGGGATTTACATTCCTCTTCTGACAGTGCTGGTGTTGTAAATACTCTTACTAACCAGTAACCAACGAATAAAAGCACTACTACTCCTAACATTACCATAATTATAGTCTGAACAGCTACTCCTTTAGTTTTCATGGTAAATATTTTCGTTTCCTTAAATAAATAGCTTTTCTATTACGTATAGGAATTTCTTGTTTTCACATTCATTTCTAGGATATTTTTGTCAATTCCAAGTCTTTGCTTATTGCTTCTCCATCGTCGTATTTGCCGGGAGGAACATTATTTATATTATCTACGAATACATGTATTGTGCAAAAATCGGCACCATCACATGCATCTACAACCTTAAATTCAAACCTACATTGTTCACGAGAAATCTTACAACTACTAACTGTAATGGTATTAAGAGGGGGTGGTAAAGGACGGCTAGCAATTAAATAGGCATCATAATTATTGAAAGCTATAGGTGTCATAATAACACCTGTTATTATTGTATCCGATGTTCCTTGTTCTGGATATCTTAAAAAACAGACATCTCTCTCTAACAAACGACATTCTATAGACTTAACCATCACTTGTAGTGTCGGATCGATTAGATTCTTAAAATCAAATACCTTCGGGATGAATTGTATAAGAACGAGAATTGCTAAAACTACAATACAAATAACTTCAAGTATGACTTTTTTTGAAAGCATATTAATCTCCTATATTTTCACGAGATTTCCCATCCAGCCGCCATAGACGCATCTTACATTATCAAAACGATAATTCTGTTCATTCAAATTAACAGGGCCACATACACCATCGCCACAATTATTAGTGTCGGTTTCACAATCGCAGATAGGTACACTAACGAATGGACCCATTTTTTTTGAATCGGTTCCAGTCCATCCATTTCCACTATAAGCCCCACAATCTACTCTCCAATAACATGTCTTTCCATTGTCTACAGTCCTGTATGTTGATGGTGAACTTGCACCGCCAGGACCATCTGTACAGTAGGGAATATTATCGGTAGAGTTCGTCAATAGGCCAACATAATCAACTACACCATTTTCTGTGTACGACCAACTAGGCGGATTAAGTCTGTGACCATACTTGAACGCAATAAGTAGCGCATCTACATTTTGCCACGCCACGCCAACTGGCTTAAAGTTAGCCTCTATAAAATGATAACCAATACATAATGGGACACCTACACAGTTGAAAGATGCACCGGGCGAACCTATTTTTGTCCATGCTTTACCTCCACCATCTTTTGTGTGAAGATAAACATCCCAAGAAGCATCTTTTGAATCATATGCCTTCACAACTCCAACTTTTATCTTTACTCCATAAACTGGCCTGGAACTATCAGAAATTTTTATAAACAACCAACTAGAATAATAATTTGTATCTGGTTGGTCCTTGATTATGCATTCCATCCCTGGACGATATGATACGATTTCACGGCATTCAGCATCTATATAACCTGTTAAATCTTTACATTTGCTTGCGTCACTATTACAATCCATATGATTGAAAACGGCAGGATATGAATATTCTATGTTAGATTCACTAACTAATAGGTTCTT
>CAYGXH010000592.1:0-1798 GCA_964353675.1 uncultured Chlorobiaceae bacterium | reverse complement strand
AAACGCCAGATACACAAATAGTTACTATGGAATATCCCGGCCAGGTATTGCTGGTATGGGAAAGTCGAAGTTCAAACGGGCGGAAAATAGAAAGTGCCGACCGCGGGATCATTTTTTATGGCGAAAACGGAAGTCTGGATACCGGAGGCGATAGCTACAAAGTTTTTGATCTGAACGGCAAACTGGTAAAAGAAGTTAACTCAGATATACCTGAAACTACCGATTTACAGGGGAGAAATTTAGCAAGTCCAAATCTAATTATGGACAGCCAGCATGTTGCCGACTTTCTCGATGCAATAAGAAACAACCGCCGTCCAAACTGTGACGTGGAGACTGGTTATAAAAGTGTGGTTGCAATGCAACTGGGAAATATTTCCTGGCGTGTTGGCCGCGACCTGAATATCGATCCCAAGAAGGGGCATATCATAAAAGATCCGGATGCACAAAAATTATGGAGCCGGACCTATGAAAAAGGGTGGGAGCCTAAATTGTAATATCGCAAGGGATTCATTTCATTGGGGAAAAAGAAGAATTAAGGTTAATTGATAACAAAGCATCCCCGGGTCCTTTTATTAAGTAAATATCTAATAACCAAAATTTAGCATGTTTAGATCTATCAGAAAAACCTTAGTAATTGCATTTTTTTGTGTTTACCCAATATTTAATTCCTTTTCACAGGAGGATTTTACAAAATATATTGACCCGACAATAGGAAATGTTGCACAATTCCTTGTACCAACATATCCAACCATGCATTTACCAAATCAAATGATCAGGATGTTTCCTGTAAAACAGGATTACCTCTCCGACCAGGTAGAGGCTTTTCCTTTCCAGGTAACTTCTCATCGTCAAGCCGGCATCTTTAAGATGAAGGTGAGCAATGGAGAAATCACACCATCTTTGTGGAATAAAAAAATGAATATTGATCATGATTTGGAAGTTTATTATCCCTGGTTGTATTCTACATATTTAATTGATGATGAGATTCGGGTTAGTTTTGCTCCCGGTGAAAAATGTGCCATTTATAAAATTGACTTTCCGGGTACCGGCAAGAAAAACCTATTGATAAGAGGCTCTGATGAATTGAAATGTAAATTCGATAATCAGGGCACATTCACTTTTCAAGAGAAGACCGGTGAAACATCCAGAGGATTAAATCCGGTTAAAATGGTCGTTACAGTGTATGTTTATGGTGAACTACGTGATAACAGCAATAATCTGATCAAAGATGCTTCAGTAAAAATTCAGAATGGCAATTGTTCTGTTTCATTCTTACAGGCTGCCCCTGCATCGGTATTGGTCAAATATGCTGTTTCGTATATTAGTCCTGAACAGGCAAAAATCAATTTTGATAAAGAATTAACGAATGTCACTTTCGACGATCTGACACTATCAGGAAAAATGGTCTGGGGAAAAGTTATCAATCAGATCGAGGTAAAAGGTGGAACGGAAGCCCAGAAAAGAACTTTTTATTCCTCTTTATACCGAACATATGAAAGGATGGTCAACATCAATGAAGGAGGCAGATATTTCAGCGGATATGATTATAAGATCCATGTAAGTACTCGTCCCTTTTTTGTCGACGATTGGATTTGGGATACTTACCGTGCCCAGCATCCTTTGAGAACCATTCTTGATCCTCAGATGGAGAACGATATTCTGAATTCCTACACCCTGATGTATGAACAAAGTGGTTGGATGCCGACTTTCCCCCAAATATTCGGTAATCACATGTGCATGAATTCATATCACTCTTCCGCCATTTTTATTGACGGCTATCGGAAAGGGTTGAAGGATT
>CAYGXH010000591.1:0-1804 GCA_964353675.1 uncultured Chlorobiaceae bacterium | reverse complement strand
TTCCTTCCGATGAATTTTCAAACTCAGCCGTGATGAGACCGTCCAGTTCGGGAATAGTGAGGGCAAGACCTATCCGGCGGAGGCTAGGAAAATAATCCGTTGTCGTTGTCCCGTACGGATCCGGGTATATCTTTTTCGTATCCCAAATATACTTCGAGCCAAGATCTTGGAATGCAATACCGCCGGTCAGGTTATCGAATATGATAACACAAGCGCCAATATCAAAACCGACAGTTGTTGATTTAACTTCATCAAATAGTTTGCTGTGGTACAGCTTGACCGTGACTCCGATCGATACTCTTTCGTGAACCTTATTTGAGAACGAAAGGAAAAACTGATTTTCGTAAGTTGAGTAGTTTTCCGTATGAATTCCATCGCTGGTTCTGCCGTCGATATCGCTGACACCGGCGTTGATTAGACCGAATGAAATGCCTGCAGTCGGTTTGACCGCCTGAGTGTAGCTGAGGAAGTTGAGGGAGCGGTCAAGCGAGAGAAATGTAAACGTCGCTGATGCGGAACGACCCATTGCGAATGCCGAAACTGCGGGATTATAGTATGGAACCAGCTCGCCTTTCGTTACTGCTGTGAGAGAATTACCCATCGCAAGTCCTCTCGCTCCGTATCCCATGCGGGCAAAGGAGCCCGCAGTACCGGCAGTTTGAGCCGGGCATTCCGCCGCTGTAAGGAATATAACGAGTATTGCCGGGAGAATCTTCTTCATTGTAGTACCAGAATTTTTCCCATCATCGGATCGGCGTTATTGCAGATGACCCGGTAGAAGTAGACGCCATTTGCCACAACTCTGCCGTTGTCATCGCGTCCATCCCATAATTCATCGTATTCGAGTGTCCCTTCGCGGTCTGCATCTTTGATGAGTGTTTTAACGCGGTTCATCCCGAAGTCGAATATGTCGATGGTGACTTTTCGTGAAGCATCAGCGTTTCCCGGTGAAGAGGTCCCGTAGTGAATGCGGACAAGTTCATACCTTGGCGAGAACGGATTGGGGTATGCATAGGTGCGCTGTGCATCACCGAGCCGCTCGTATGTCCGGAGAATCTTCCAGGAACTACCGAACGGCTGATCGCCGTTCTCGAGTGTGGTGGCCATCCCGTCGCTCGTCCCGACGATCACTTCATTTCCGACTATACCGACAGCGAAGAATTCGCTAGACGTGATTGCCTGGTATGTTGCAGGATCATACAATGTGAGCGAGCTATTGAGTGTGTGTTCCTCATCCAATGCTGTTGCAGCGTTTGTAAATATGGTGAAAGTTTGGCCTCCGTCGGCGGTCCGGTAAAAACCCTCACTCGTGGCGATGTAAGTAATTGAATCCTTGAATGCAAAATCATAAGCTTTTATGCCGTGAAGGAGATTTATCCAGGTCCTTCCGCCGTCGTCCGTGTAACTTACGCCATATTCCTCATCATTTCCGGTCGACCAGTTCGTTGTCCATATCCTTTTGAATCCGTTTAATTGCTGTTCCCTGATAGTAATTACCCAGTTGCCTAGGATTGGAGATACTTGATTTTGCGTGTTGAATTTTGTCCAGCTCAATCCTCCGTCGGTCGACTTGTTTATCCCACCGGCAGTTCCGCACCAAATCGTGTCATTTCCCGAGACGTGAACGGAAAACGCGAGGAGGTTAAGGTGATCACGCGGATCCCACCTCTTGAAAATTCTCCTGATTTTCATTGTATCGCTTAAGGAGTACGACCACAGTGTATCGTAAGGAGTCAGCGTATTCATGTAATCGTGCGGCAGAAGAATTCTCTGCCAGCTCTGTCCGTTATCGGTGGTCTTTCGT
>CAYGXH010000590.1:0-1807 GCA_964353675.1 uncultured Chlorobiaceae bacterium | reverse complement strand
ATTGGGGAGCAACTACGTATCGCTTGGCTCACCCTCGATGATCAACGACCAGCGGAGTGTATCGTTCTCACTCAACCAAATGTTACTAAAGAATACATTAAATCTTGATGTGAACGTTGCAACCGCGCGTGATAATCTATCAGCTTTAAAAGCGTCAACGACAACCACGAATACGTACATGACAAATGTTTCATTCATGCCAGAAGGTTTGCCGTTTTTTACCGCTGGTTTGAACTATTTTACCAATTCTAACGATGGGAATAATGATCTATACAAACTCGACGTCACGAATCTCATGCTTACTTTCGGTTCGGGATATAACTTTTCTACCTCAAAATTTTTTGACTTAACTCATTCCCTGAACATAATGTTTTCAGCAAATAGTTTTGGTGATAAGAGTCCACCCACAGGCACTGGTAATGATAACGATGTGTTCGTGTACGGATTTTCTTCTAACCATCGTTTCAGGATACCTATATCGATAAATTGGGGTGTTACACTTAACCAGTATCGTTCCGACATCCAACCCTACACTCATCTATGGAACTATAATGCAGGTATTAACTCTCGGTTCTTTGAAAACAAACTGAATTCATCTATCCGATTTGTCTTCGGCACCAATACAAATTCCCGAATGAAAAATCAAAAGGGATCTTTCGTTGCAGAAAATACGTATCGCATCACCAACTTTGCTGATATTTGTTTGACGGCTGAGAGAAACAGTTTTCAGAATAAGATTTTGAAAGGAGAAAGTTATGAGGAGTTCGTTGTTCGCCTCTCGTCAACGATTCGCTGGTAGTATCGCTCGAGGGATGCGATATTTCAATCTTGTTCGTACACACTTAACCTGGATACTAATACTTGCTGCTATTTGTCATCAAACAACTTCTGGGCAGATGGTAATAACGATCCGCCATCTGGGATTGAGACCACTTGGACTATCGAGTGAGGATCTTGCTGCTTTTCAAGTCACATATACGTTCCCGCCGATATATGTTCCACAACCTATCGAGGTATATGTGGTGAGCCATGCGATCCATACAAATTACGGGCTGGTTATGAAGATTATAACTAACAAATTTCAATTATCGGTGGGAACGACGACATTTTCAGTCGGTTTTAGTCCCCCAGTCAATGAAACGTTCATTGATCCACGATTCGAGAATGACATCCGACACAGTGGCCTCTTTCCGGATGGAGATTATGAACTTGTAATCGAAGTCTATGATGGTCAATCAAATAGTTTGCTTGCATCAGGCCGGAGGAATCATACAGTTCGGTACCCTCAGCTAAGGTTAGTAATGCCGGTGAATGAGGCGACGATTGTCGAAACGAATCCGATACTTCGCTGGTCAATGAGCCGACCGCTCTCTGAAGTACGATATGCCCTGAAGATATGCGAGATTATGCCTGAGCAAAATAAATATGATGCGATGAACAACATCGCGCATTATGAGGACACGGATCTAGGAATATCGTCGCTATTATATCCACTTAGTGCAAAGTCATTTGAGTCAGGGAAGATGTATTGTTGGCAAGTGAAGGCTCTTGTGGGAGATATGACCATAGCGGAGAGCGAAATTTGGATCTTTAGAAGTCGCAATATAACAGATAATGAATAGGCAATCCTGATGAATAGAAAAATATTGTTCGATTGTGTCTATGCCGGTCTGCTGGGATTCCTTATCAGAAAAGTGAAAGGGAATTCATGAAGAAGTATTCGTTAAATATAAACATACTGATAACGTTATTTTTTAGTGCGTTATTGGTGCCCTCGGAAGTTGTGGTCAGCCAAGAGATCAGTATG
>CAYGXH010000589.1:1240-1809 GCA_964353675.1 uncultured Chlorobiaceae bacterium | reverse complement strand
TTCTATTTCATATTCTCTATTTTATTGAGAAGGCATATCTTACGTTACTGTCCCTCCTATAATGATTACTATCATAAAAATGTAACCACTACAATAATCCCTTTAAAAAAAAAGGATTTATTCCAGGCACTCTATATTTTGGTTTTAACTTGGAGTAAACAAAAAAAAGAGTGGTTATTTCTCCTCCAGTCCATTGCATGGCTGATCTCGATACATATCAGAAACCTCAATAATTTCTAACAAGGTTCCTTATGCCGAGATTTTTACGAATTCAACCATGGTTTCTCCCCGGGAAGACTTACGTTGTATCTTGACGCAGCATGGTGTTAATGAATGAGGCATCGTTTCCCTAATTTCAAAAAAGCATGACTCCTATATAAATTTTTATTGAAATATATTTTCTAAAACATATGTTCCATTTTATAAGGACGCTTCCGCAGGAGTAATTCTACTTCATGAAATAAAAATTTATATAATTGACCAACAGACGGTGTTTTTTCTCTCTTTGATGAATATTATTAGGTTAGATACTGTCAGTAAAAAGATATTTTGGTCTAATACACACTTCA
>CAYGXH010000589.1:804-1230 GCA_964353675.1 uncultured Chlorobiaceae bacterium | reverse complement strand
TTAGAGATATGAATTTATAAAAAAAGACCTATTGTAGAACTGTTATAAAAGCGTGAACTATAAGAAAACACCTCGTATCGATAAGCATCGCTGTTATATTATTAATCGTGGCGCTTTGCGGTTGTTTGACACAGAACAAACAGAATAATAGCGCAAACTCAGACGATACAGAGGGTCCTACAGTTCCTACTGCAGTGAGATGTACAACACCAAAGACAGAAAACACACCAACATTTAGCTGGAACGCATCCACTGATACAAGTGGTGTCGCTGGCTATTACGTAAAAATAGATACGAGTGAAAATATATGTGTTGGAATTATATTGACATGGAAACCAACAAGTGTAATTGCAGATGGTACACATATGTTTTATGTAAAGGCTAAGGATGCAAGCATAAATGGAAATAACGATACGTATGGCTCGT
>CAYGXH010000589.1:0-794 GCA_964353675.1 uncultured Chlorobiaceae bacterium | reverse complement strand
AAAATCACCAGTGGCAGATGCAAATGGATCTTATGTTTGGTACATAAACCATAGTATTACGTTTGATGGATCAAAGAGCCATGATACGGATGGAATTATTGTCAACTACACCTGGAATCTTGGTGATGGGATGATTTTATACGTAAAAATGGTAACGCACAGCTACAACAAAGCAGCAGTATATACCATATCTCTTACCGTCAGAGATAATGATAGCTTGGCAAATACCAATACAACCATCGCAAATATATTATCATATTCTGATAGCGATGGTAATCAAAATAATGGTTCAGGTGGATCCCATCCCGAACAAGAGAGGTTCCTTGGCTCATGGCATAACGAAGCGAATAGCTATGAACATTGGATTTTCTCCAGTGACTGGACTCAAAAATATACAATTCTAATAAATGATAATCCTCCTGGTGAGCCGTATACCGCAGAGTTATGGTTTAACTATACGGTGAATACGAGCATGTTGTGCCAAATGCCGTTCATGGACTATAGTGGAGTACCCTCATGTTACAGGTATGAATTTTCAAGTAATGATCGAGTGCTGACGCTCTTTAATTATGGAGCAGTGATGGTAGTGTTAATAAAAGATTAACGTCTTTACAGTATATTGAGGCGGTAGTCTAGTAATATTTAAATATTTTATTAGATGAATACCGATACAACATGGTTAAAGTGAATCAAAGGATTAACACAGGGATCAAAGAATTAACACGCTATCTCAATCAATTTTACTATGGTTCATCAGTGTCATATTGGATAAAAATACTTGGGATTATCCTTCT
>CAYGXH010000588.1:0-1816 GCA_964353675.1 uncultured Chlorobiaceae bacterium | reverse complement strand
AGCGAGGTCGGATCTAGCGTAGATGCTTTTTTTATCTCAACAAGCGCTTCATCTAGTCTCCCCAAAGCGCCGAGAAATTCGCTGTACCATTGATGTGCGGTGGCATAATTCGGATTCAAACCAATTGCTTTCTTAAATAGTACTTCAGCCGTCGGATAATCTCTTTCATATGTATACTTGATGTATGCTGTTGTGGTGATAGCTTCGGCAAGTGAACTGTCGAAATCCAATGCTCGTTTCGCGGCACTGTATCCCTTAGGATAGCCCTCTCCGGTAGAAATGAAGCCCCAGTCAGCGAGTACAGTGTAGGCATCTGCAATACCGGAGTATGCCAGTGCGTATTGGGGATCATGTTCCAGGGCCTGATTGAAGTAAACGATACTCTTTCGCATGGCGTCTTCACTTCTCATATTCCAGTAGTAACGGCCCTGCAGGTATAGTGTATACGCTTCTAGATCATCTGTGTATTGCTTAACAATACGTTCATTTTCACCAAGAGTTAATTTAAGCTTAAGAGCGTTTACGATAAAACGTGAAATGCTTTCCTGTATACTGAAAACATCATCTAAAGTCCTGTCATATGTTTCAGACCACAGATGATATCCGTCGGAAGTTTTAATGAGCTGCGCGGTTATCCGAAGGTTAGTGCCTGATTTTCGGATACTTCCCTCAAGGACAGTCGCTACATTCAACTTATTTCCAATATCACGGATATCCGTATTTTTTCCTTTGAACTGGAAAGCCGACGTTCTTGAAGCTACGTACAAATTTTGTACTTTGGTCAGGGCATTGATTATTTCCTCCGACATCCCCTCGCAGAAGTATTCCTGATCTTTATCGGGACTTAAATCAGTGAAAGGCAGAACGGCTATCGATTTTCTTTCTACCTCCGTTGGAGTTTTGACTAGAACCAAATAGATAATAGTGAGAGCAGTTATGAATAGCAGACCAGCAAATAACCACAACAGCCGTTTAGATTTTAGAACTGTAATTGACATATTCCCTGTGCTGGATTGAATTTTCTGTAAGTCGGTTGCAATATCAACTGCATGCTGATAACGTTTCTCTTTATCCTTCTGTAAACATCGATCGATTATCCGTTGTATTGGTTGGGGGATAGAGCTGTCGGGTGTTGGAGTCTCATTAACGATAGAATATACCAATGCTGCTTCATGTTCTCCTCTGAAGGGTAGTTTTCCCGTCAAGAGTTCGTAAAAAACGGTTCCAAACGAAAAAATATCGGATCTATGATCAATTTCTTCACCTCGTGCCTGCTCAGGAGACATATAGGCTGCTGTACCGATCGTAGAGCCGCTCCGAGTAAGCTTTGCTGATCCTTTGAGTTTTGCGAGGCCGAAATCGAGAATCTTGACCACACCATCTTTGTTGATCATAATGTTGGCAGGCTTTATATCCCGATGAACAATGCCATTCTCATGTGCTTTCATCAAACCCTGGGCGATCTGAATAGCGATGTCCAGGATTTTGTTTAACGGTAGTGGCGATTCATGAATCGCCCCTACAATATTTTTCAATGTCTGACCTGCCACATATTCCATTGCGATAAAGACTTGCCGGTCGTGTTCACCGATTTCGTACACAACGGCAATATTCTGGTGTGTTAATGAGGCGGCGGCGCGGGCTTCATTATGAAAGCGTTCTGTTTCTATC
The DNA here is from genome assembly GCA_964353675.1 of uncultured Chlorobiaceae bacterium. Classification (GTDB taxonomy): domain Bacteria; phylum Bacteroidota; class Ignavibacteria; order UBA10030; family SZUA-254; genus CAYGXH01. The sequence goes on along the minus strand of CAYGXH010000588.1, from coordinate 145 downwards.
GGATCACTCGTAAGATAATGTGTAAGGAATTTCAATGCCACATCACGGTCTAATTTGGTGTCGTGGGCATGGTAGACGACACCCATACCGCCCTCGCCAAGTTTTTCCAATATCTTATAGTGGGATATCACATGACCTATCATAA
>CAYGXH010000587.1:0-1819 GCA_964353675.1 uncultured Chlorobiaceae bacterium | reverse complement strand
CGGATTCTCTTCGCCTTTTTACTGGGGCTGGATGCCCTTTACCGAAAGCACTGTGTACATCGGCATAGTTCCGATTCTCCTCAGCATCATCGCCATTATCTATAAACGGAATCGCCTTACATGGTTCCTGGTGATCTTTTCCGGGATCATGTTCCTTATCTCCTTTGGACGCCACTTCAGTATTTTCTATAACCTCATGTTCAACTATTTTCCGTACTTCAATAAATTCCGTGTCCCTGTCCTGATTCTCCATCTCATTCCGATTACATTCGGTATTCTGGCAGCTCTTGGTTTAACGGTATTACGTGAGATCACGGCGGATTTAAAGGCATTCAATATTAATAAATTCAGGAAGGGTCTCATTATTGCACTTATTATTATCGGGAGTCTGCTCATCATCGGATTGATCGCCCAAGACACTGTATATTCCTCATTATCTGGATTCATGTTTCAAAGAGAAGATGATCTCGCTAAACTCCAGCAGTACGGTGCTCAGGCACCACGCGCTCTGGAACAATTTAAGCGAATGCGATTTGATATGATGTGGGATGACTATGTTAAGTTTGCTGTAATAGCAGGACTTTCAATAACTTTGATAATCGGATACCTCAAGAGAAAATTTTCATTTACGATGCTATCAGCCGGGTTGATTGTCATTCTTATGGTTGATCTTATTATCATCGACACAAAATTCATCAATCCTAAACCGGACACCTCCCTTAGAGAACATTTTCAACCGGATGCTACAACACAATTTCTGAAATCCGACCCGAGTACGTTTCGAATTTATCCTGTTGGACAAAGCTTCCAGGGTTTCCAGGGCTTTCAGGATAACGTCTGGATGTATCACAACATTAGCTCCGTAGGAGGTTATAGCCCTGCGAAGTTAAGGATTTATCAGGAGATGCTCGATTCACTCGGGTTGTATCCATTCCGACTTCCACTGAATATGAACCTGCTAAGTATGCTTAACGTGAAGTATATTGTTTCTCCCGGCCAGCTTCCCGATGTTTCGATGTCAATTGTTTACGCGGATCAGCAAAAGCAGATTGTTACTTATTTGAATTCGAATGTTTTACCGCGTGCGTACTTCGTTGATGCTTTCCTGGTTGCACAATCGAAATCCGATATGTTCAAAATTCTCCGGTCTCCGGATTGGAATCCGGCAACGACTGCGGTCATGGAGGAATTACCATCTCAACCAGTGATGCGATCAGAATCCACTTCGGTTGATATTACGAAGAACTGGTCACAGGAGATCATCCTTGAGACATATTGCACAGATCAATCGCTCCTTATCCTGAGCGATGCATACTATCCTGCGGGATGGAAGGCTTTTGTCGATGGTAAGGAAACGAAAATCTATCAGACAAATTATATTGTCCGTTCGGTTGTCGTACCATCGGGACGACACACGGTTTTGTTTTCCTTTTCTCCCACATCTACCTACACATTGGGATATATGGTATCACAGATTGGGTATCTTATGGCAGCTCTCTTTATAGCTATAGGTGTTGTGCGTTCACCGTGGTGGAAGAAAAAGTTCAATAAAAAGGTGACAACGGATCAGTCGGTAAGACAGGAGTGATAAAAATAAAAGAGGGTTGGTTTTAAGACCAACCCTCTCGTTTTTTTATACTAGGGGGATTACATCTCTTCCATCAATGTGCGTTGAGCACGACGGACAGCTTTGATTTTTTCCATGCGTTTTTTTACCGAAGGCTTGGTGAAGTAGGATCGTTTCTTAACTTCCTTCAGGATACCCGATCGTTCGTATTTCTTTTTGAATCGCCGGATCGCACGATCGATGTTTTCATTT
>CAYGXH010000586.1:0-1821 GCA_964353675.1 uncultured Chlorobiaceae bacterium | reverse complement strand
GGTGGAGTATTAGTTTTTGATACCTGTATCATCGGTGATTTTGTCGCAACACTTCCTGCTCTACGACTCTTTATTGAGAAGCAGGGGCAGGATGTCGATCTGGTTGTCATCCCGCCCGTTAAACCTCTTGCAGAGGCGATTAGAGGAGTGAATAGAATCTTTACGGCAAAATCAATATATCAAAGAAGCTATGAAAACGAAGAGAATCGAGAAACCATACCAAAATATTACAGCCATGTCATGGTTCTAAGAATAAGCCCCGATGCATATAATATACTGAAAAAGATAAAGTATTCGAAGATCGACATCTATGATATTCCCTATTTCAAATATTGCGGCCATCTGATAAAAAACACCCTGCTAAAAAAAGAAGTAAAGCAGTGGAGGGAAATAAATTTCGAGATAATAGGGATTAAAAAACCCGTTAAAATAATTGCCTTTGATGATATCTTTAAATTGAATGAATCTGATTATGTCCGTGTTAGGGAAATGCCAGAGATGAAAGGAAATGGGAAAAAAATCATAATTCATACAGGCTCCGGATGGAGCGTAAAATTATGGGCTAATGAAAAATGGATTGAATTGTTAAGGAAGATAAATGAGGAGGGAGACTTTAAGTTTATTTTCATCGGAAGAGGCGACCTGGAAGAGAAGTCTTTCGATTACATCCAGAACAACCTTGACTTTAAAATATTTTCTTTCATAAACAGAGTTGACTTGAGGACAATTCTCCTCATAATGAGGATCAGCGATTATTTTATCGGAATTGACAGCGGTCCGAGGAATTTAGCCCACCTTGCCGATCTGAGGAGCATCAGTTTCTTAGGTCCGTCACCAAAGAACTTTATGCCTTTCAACAAGCAAGATATTGTCATAGACAAATTTACATGCAGATGTAAAAGCCTTTACTATTTTCACAGAGAAAGCGCAATGCAAAAAATATCAGTAGAAGAAGTCTTTGCTGGATTCAGGAAGCTTTCAATATAAGACAATTGATATTTCGAGGTGAGTGTTCATGTGATTGATCCTCTGTAAGTTGATTGATGCTTGAAAGCCAGATTATGGCATCTTAAAAAACCGTGAATGCCCTAACTTGCGTTGTTAAAACAGGCAATCTAATTGTGAATCATAGAAATGCTCTTAGTAATATCCTTCATGAATGTGCCGCCGGTGTAGGCATAGTTGGCAACCTCTAATCGCGTATGGAGTGTAAGCTTTTCCATTTTGATATCCTGACGACCTTTTAGCATCGCTGCGATACCGTCCCGCAGAAGGCGGTTATCCTCAATAAGTAACAATCGGATTTTGTTCATCAAAAATACTCCTTCGTTATATCCTGTATTATGGCGCGACTAATCCCCAACAACTGAGAAAAGTGAAACACTCTGGATTCTTGATAGCCGCACAACAAACCTTGTTATAAAATGTTCTGCCATTATCTTCACCTCAGAGCCCGACAACATCACTGATTCCGCTGCGAAGTGCAAACCACGCGAACTCAAAAAACGTCTCTTCGCTTTTCCTTTCGTATTTCACTTCACCGATTTTCATGGAACCTAATTTATCCGGTATATTGGTCGTTCGAAGCTTCATATTGTTGGCGAAGAATGAAACGAATGTATTGACAACGCCGCTTTCGCTTCCAGTGAGATTCTCGATGGCAACGATTTTTAAATCTTCGTATACTGCGTGTACGCTACCGCTCGCTCTTCCGGCTGTAACATCGATATCAAATGCCGCCGTATGAAGGATGCCGGTTTTGAACCGCTTATTTTCGGATATTTCGATGAACGGATTAAATTTGCTAAAATTCATTCCGCT
>CAYGXH010000585.1:0-1834 GCA_964353675.1 uncultured Chlorobiaceae bacterium | reverse complement strand
TGGGTGCGGCTCTAGATCCCACCGATGAAGAAGCGATCTGGGCCTTCACAGAATACGCCGCTTCTCCAGCAAATACATGGGGTACGTGGGTAGGTAAAGTGAAAGTGCCGGATTCTAATGCTGCTTATGCTCAGACGGTCGAAGTCAATAAAACATACTTTTCTCCGGGTGAAGATACGGTTTGGTTGCGGGCACATGTTATGAATCCATATGCCCACCCACTCGCTATCAAAGGATATTTCAATGTGGGTGAAGAAATCGTGGATTCTTCAGTATTCTACGATGACGGAAATCATCATGATAGTCTGTCAGGCGACGGTGTATGGGGGGCACTGTGGGAAACACCCGCTACCGAAAATATTTATACCATAAAGATCACGACATTTGATCCCATAGATAATTCAAATTATCAATTATTGGATGTCTGTCGTTTTACTACTGCAGGTCCTGTTGCCTTCGATCACGTGTCACGGCACCGGGGGGCAACATCGTATAGTTTGACTCCATATTATAAGAACAATGGATTTGTTGTTGGTGTTTCTGGACTCACAGTCAATTTAAAGAGTAACAATCAATGGATTTACAGCATAACGCCATATTTTAACTCTCTTCCGGATCTTCCGGCGGGGGATGTCAAATTTGCCCCGCAGTTTTCTGTTGTGATTGATACAAGCACGTTTCCAGGCTATATGGATCTTTATACGGAAGTTTCACACGAGGGATGGGTGCTCTGGCAGGATTCAATACGAGTAATGGGCTTGTGCCCGATCACTGCGACAATCTCAGGGCAAGGAACAATATCTCCATCCGGGACAGTTGATATAGATTATGGATCGGACACAACCTTCACAATTGCGGCTAATATTGGTTCGCATCTTGATACATTATTTGTCGATGGTGTAAAAGTTGATTCAACGACTACTTATACGTTCTATAACGTCATCAGAAATCATATAATCCACGCCAAATTCAAAATCACAACATACACTATCAGCGCATCGGCGGGATTACACGGAACCATCACGCCATTCGGTGATACTCTGATTCCCTACGGCGGTAGTCAGCGATATTTATTTATGCCGGATCCAGGTTATTACGTGGATAGCGTCATTGTGGACGGTGAACCAGTAGATTCAACCGATGGCTATACATTCATCAATATTATTGAAGCTCACACGATAAGGGTCGTATTCGCGTCTCTGACAACCGTAGAATGGCAGGTAAATCCTCAATGGAATCTTATTTCACTACCTGTCCAGATTTTAGTAGGTCTTACGGACAGTTTGTTTGGCTCAGCTATTTCAGACGCGTATGAATATGATGGTCAATATATAAGCCGTGACATACTTATAAACGGTAAGGGTTACTGGTTAAAGTTTTCTGGGGCAGAAAATGAGTCAGTGACCGGAAATTGCATTGTATCAGACACGGTGGATGTGAACGAGGGCTGGAATCTGATCGGTTCAATATCATATCCCATCCCGGTTACAATGATTCAACGTGAGGATACTACAATGACCACGAGTAATTTCTTTGGGTATGACGGTAGTTACTTCAGTACCGATACGATTTATCCGGGAAGGGGATATTGGTTGAAGGTATCTCAAAATGGAAGATTGATATTATCATCTTCTCATTTCATAGTAAACGCAAATTATATCAAAATCATCCAAACAATGGAACTGCCTCCTGCCCCGCCCGATGGAAAGGAAAATGCCATGGCAAACGAAATACCTCAGGAATACCTGCTTGAACAGAATTATCCGAATCCGTTCAATCCGACGACCAAATTCAGGTTCGGAATCCCTGAACGGAGCAGAGTCACACTTGAGAT
>CAYGXH010000584.1:0-1836 GCA_964353675.1 uncultured Chlorobiaceae bacterium | reverse complement strand
GATGAAAACAACAAACAGATAATAGAAGGGTATTCCTATTAAACAAAATATTATTATTATTGAACGGTTTGTTGACGGACCCAAAAAACTCCAGAAGCGTATCATGGACAGTGAGCCTCCGGACGGAATTTCAAAATGGAACCTGGCATTAGGGAAAATAATCCGGGACTTTTCCTGCAGTTTCAAATAGAAAAGATAGAGGCTGGAGAGGATTGCCGGTCCTGCTGCGTGCTCCTTACCACTTCCACTATCCTTTTTATCGTAACGCTCCTTAACGTCATTAGCGGTTATATTTCCCTTACCAGTTCGAGCCTTTATGAACTCACCCTGATAATGGTCAAATGCCATCGCCTGAAGTATCGTGCTTATACCCGCCACAGCGATAAATAACCATATCGAATCATTCGCGCGTTCAAGACCGAGCGCCAGCGCGATAAATACCGCGATTCCGGTAATATAATCCGCCACCCCATCGACGACACGTCCGAGGAATGTCCCGCTCCCCTGTAACCGAGCTAGCTGGCCGTCCATGCAATCGAGGAGATTTGCTCCTGATAATAAAAGAGCACCAGTACGATAGTACTCGATCTCTCCGAATGATAAAAAGTAAGCTGAGGCTAATCCAGCCGCGAGCGATAAAAGCGATATCTGATTCGGCGTAACCGGCAAACGGTAAATTAACTTGACAAGGAAAAATGAAACGGGACGGAAAAAGAGAAGGTCGACGATCTCTTCTGCCTCAGGATGTTTTAACGAGTTTCGATATTCCCCAATATACTTTCGGATACTGATCATTTGTGATAACCAATGCCATCACAGTCGCTTAAACAATCTTCTACTCGTACGCAAAAAAACACTATGATCCCTCAGAATGGATAATTCTTATTATGCCAGTGTTTTGTTAAATCGAGCCAGAAAAAGAGACCTTTCCATTTACCAAACGGTTTATAAAACCTTTCGATGGTTTTGTCACTTACACTCCGTCTATTTTTGTACATTTCGGCGAATGTCTTCCTGCACCAGCTGTCGATGCCGAGATAATCATACCGTCCTACAAGCTTTAAGATATTTGCAACTACATATGGTCCTACTCCTTTAACGGAATGAATATTTTTGTATAAATCGACCGTTGACAACCTGGACAACCTCCACTTCTCTATATCCAGCTTTCCATCCGAAATATCATTGGATAATTCGAGAATATACGGAGCACGATAGCCTGCTCTGATTTCTTTACGTATATATTTCTCTGAGCAACCAGAAATCGCTGATGGTGTTGGAAATGAATATTGACTGTCGGCCGACCTTTTGCCTAATTTCTGGCACAGGTTATTGATCATAACCTCCGTTAAGCTCCAACTGCAGTTGGTAGTACATATCATTTTAATCACATCCTCGAAAACGGTCGGAGCCCGGAGAAGTCTCCCCGATCCCGAGCGAGAAATCCACCGGAATTTCCGATACTTTCCGGCTTCCCTGTAAAATTCAGTAAAATCTTCATCAATCCGGAAGCATGATCGCACCTGCCGGATGATGTCTCTTCTTTCTTCCGGATTTACCGATTGACCTGACACGACTAAGAGCGATTCTATCGATTTCTGACTGATGATAACGCTGGAAATCTTACCGCTATACAGTTCGAGTGCCCGATGGATTGAACGCTCGGATCTATCGATACTAAACGGTTTAAGCGCTGACCAGCCATGGCTGTAGACGGTCTGCCAGAAATTAAAATTCGCCGGCACACGAATCGTTAGTTTCATTTATCAGACATCCAGTATAATATTAAGTAATTCATAGAATGTAACAACGGAAAGGCCAAGAAGCAATCATTTT
>CAYGXH010000583.1:0-1840 GCA_964353675.1 uncultured Chlorobiaceae bacterium | reverse complement strand
TGAACAGGTTCACATAAAGCTCATCGTTCGAATGGAAATATATGCACTCTCCGTATTTAGAATGGTTTTCCATGCCGGTTCCCAGACAGCAGGAAAAATCATCAAACTGACTGCTATATTGTTTGAACGTCCCGGAGGCAAGCGGAACGAAATAGCAGACCATACCATTATCCGGATTCTGAGATGCAAGGATATGGTTGTAGAGCGCACGCTCATAGAAGTCGGCATATTCAGCTTTCGGCTCTCTCATGAATAGAAAACGCGTCAGTTTGAGCATATTATATGTATTACACGTCTCCATTGTATTGCCGCTAAGGCGGTCGTTGAGTTTCCCGGGCTCGCCGAAATATTCTCCCTCTCCATGTCCGCCACAGACGTAGGAATGATTCCGGACCACCGTTTCCCAGAAAAATTCGGATGACGTACCAAAATTCTCTTCACCGGTAAGCTCATAGATGCGTGCCGCTCCGATGAGTTTGGGAATGTTTGTGTTGCCATGCCGCCCGCGCAATTGATCTTCCTTACGCGCCAGAGGATCCATAACTGCGTGATGATAGAATTTCTTCGCTAACTCCAGATATGTCTGATTTCCAGTGAGGGCATAGACATCTGCTAAGACTTCGTTCATGCCGCCGTGTTCACAATCCAACATCCGCTGGATCTGTTCCTCGTTCAGATTTTTTGTGGTTTCGTACGCAAAATCTGCTAATCCCACCATCACTTCTTTTGCTTTGAGATTATCGCACAAGAGATATGCCTCCCGTAATCCCGCCATGATTTTATGAAGAACGTACCACGGCACCCACAAACCGTTCAGATCGAATCCTTTGGATCGGATATCACCTGCCGCTACTTCGGCAAAAACCTTTTTACCGTTCGGAATTCCTGCTACATATCCATTGCCGTTTGCCTTCTGACATTCGGAAAGTTCGTCAACAACATAATTCACCCGATCGAGGAACCGCTTATCGCCGCTTATACGGTACTGCAGAGCGCAGGCTGAAAGATAATGGCCAAGAGAATGAGATGAAATGGTTTCTCTTTCCCATCCGCCATATGCAGAATCCTTCGGTGTTAAACCTGCATATTCACGGCAGCGTGACAGAAGCCGATCCGGTTGAAGGGTGAGAAGGTAATCACGATCTTTTTCCATCGCGTGTCTGAACGGACTGTCTAACAATTGCACATCTCGCAGATCAAAAGATTGAACTTTCGGTTTTGCGGCGTATTTTATTTTCATTTGTGATATATCTTGCCCATGTCCATAGGCGGAAAGCATTACAATTAAAGGAAGAAAACTTTTGATCAGAATACCCTGAATCCTCTCCATTTATGCTCCTTTCGTTTCCCTCTATGCATGACCAGATTACATTATATCGGTTATTCCACTTTCCACTCAAACATTCCAGTTGAATAATCGGGGATACATTGAATCTCAATCCTCATTGCTGTGGTGGTGATTGGTTTGAACTTCAGAATATTGTACTTATCCTTCTCAACTTTGTACGGTGTCGTATTTTCAACGGCTTCCCAGTTATCGCCAACCTTATAGAGAACCTTCCATGATTTTGGCAAGCGGCATTCACCGTAATCGGTATCGTCAAACCAGTAGACCGCAACTTCAGAGATTTTCGCGGACTGTGCAAAATCATACTGAACCCATTCTGTCGTTCCTTTCCTGGGCCACCAGTGCAGGAAGGGAATAGAATGATCGATGGAATTTTTCGGCTCAAGCTGATCCTTGATCGGATCCGGATTACGTCCGTCTGATGCCGATGCTTTGCTTAGATAAGCGACTGTCGGTGCCGGAAGGGGGTGAGCGTTATCTTTATCATATGCA
>CAYGXH010000582.1:0-1859 GCA_964353675.1 uncultured Chlorobiaceae bacterium | reverse complement strand
AGGTTTGTCAACCGTTTTACACCAATAGAATCGAGATACGTGGGCCACCATTTCTTTACGATTACCGGCTTCGCTTTGATTGTGTAGAAACTAATGATAACCGTATCAGTGGTCTGGATGTAAGGATCGAACGTGATCTCGAGTAAGTTCTTGTCGACGAGGTTAACCGTTCCGGGCTTGCTCAAAGTGACCGTTCCCGCGTTCGGTGGCGTGTTGAACACCATGGCAATCTTGCGGACTGAGTCGGTAAGTAATTCTCCGGCTGGATTGAATAAGAGTGAGGCAGTGCTCTTATCGGATTTCATGGCTATCGGCTTGTGCTTTAATTTCTTATCGACAGCAAGCGCGAAATCTTCCGGTAAAAATGTACGGAAAGATAGTGTGAATGTACTGTCGATTGTATTGCCGAAATATATATCGGTGAGATTTGATTCGGGTTCCAGCTTTATAAAATGAGGCATAAGCATATGCGGATATGTCTGGCGCCAGTTTTCGCGGAATACTTCGCTTATGATGTAATCACCGGGCCATAGGTTGTCGAATGTGTAATTACCGTCACCATCCGTTTCTAAGCTTCGACTCACCGAGGTGCTGTAGAAGGTTGTTCCGGTAAGTTGGATTGTCCATCCACTAAGCCCTCCATCATCTAAATCCTTAACACGATCACCTTCAATGTCATGATACTTCATACCGCTGATAGAACCCGGTTCGATCTCGTAGTTGCCGAAATCAAGTGTGTCGAACCTTCCTTCCGGATCTAACATAACGATGTAGCATGAATCCGGATACGATTGCCACCAGCCGACCGGGGGCATCTCCACAACTTTGTATGTGTCGGGTTCCAAACTGAGGAACTGATAGTATCCGCTGGAATCGGTTATCCTCTTCTTATGCTGGTTATAATTATTCCCGTTACCTTTTCTTAAAAGATTGATCGTTACGTTTGCGAGCGTTTCCTCCCCTTCATCCCACACCCCGTTGCGGTTGCGGTCGGCAAATTTCTGTCCCATGATTCCGTTTGTTACCGGTGAATAGTAATTTCCGAAATCTTTATCATTTACTACCGTAAAGAGATCAGGGATGTCAATTATATACTTCTCCGAGGCTGGATATGACAGGACCCAACCCTTTTTTTGAATTTCTTCGACGATATATCGACCGGGTTCAAATACGTATATCTGGTACTGCCCGATGGAATCTGACCTGTCAAAATCGATTTCGTTTCCGAGAGTGTCCGTCAGAATTATTTTCCACTCTGCCAGTGCTGTATCTGATGGATCTTTAATGCCGTCTTCATTTATATCGTTAAATACCAGGCCATTGATGAAACTTGCGTGTGTATAGTTGCCAAAATGGATGCTATCGACAAGCGTATCTGGGGTTGCTACATCAATTGACCAGGAGCCTGAAACGGGGTACGTTTGTACCCAGTTTGGCTGGGGTGTTTCCGTTAACACATAGGTTCCGAGAGGGACTGGGAGCCAGTAACGACCGCGGTAATTTGTTTTTGTTGTGAGATTGATGGGACCCGTGGCTGTAATCAACCAATTCTTTACGCCCCTCTCGCCGATATCCTTAACGGAGTTGTTATTGATATCGAAGAACTTCTTACCGGTTATCATGCCCGATTGATCGAATATTACGACATCATCAACAAACCATCCGGGAAATTCATTATAAAGCGGATCGCCCGTATCGAAGAAGAAGCGGAGCTGGATCGTTGTATTGGCGTATGCTGTCAAATCAATGGAACTGATAATCCATCCTTCGCTGTCGCCGTTCGGTGCCGATCCGTACCCACCGCGCAGATGTGTCCATGATCCGCCGCCATCGGTAGATACATCCACCATGCAGTAATC
>CAYGXH010000581.1:0-1863 GCA_964353675.1 uncultured Chlorobiaceae bacterium | reverse complement strand
GCTTGATTGCCAACCTGCGCCCCACACTTTTAGACACCATCGGCCTCATTCCCGCCATCAGGCACTACGCTGAAACCAATCTGGTTCCCGCAGGCATGAACATCTCCTTCAAATTCGACAAGGGAGTAAGTTCCCTCTCTCCACAAATTGAGGCTGGGCTTTTTCGCATCGTCCAGGGAACTGTCGGCAATATTTTACATCACTCTAAAGCTAAGAACGTCACCATAAGCCTGCAACAGCAAAGTAATGATGAAATCGTACTCCAGATAACCGATGACGGCATAGGCTTCGATGTTGCTACAATTACGCGCATCGAGGAGAGTGGACAGGGTGCCGGTCTTTTCAGCATGAAAGAGAGGACAAGACTATTAGGCGGCAGTTGCCGTATTGATTCTCAGCCTGGACAGGGAACCAGGATAAACGTCGTAGTACCCCTGGTTAAGAGCATCGCGAATGAAAAGGATTAGAGTGTTGGTAGTGGATGATCACACCATCGTCAGGGATGGCATTTGTGCTTTGCTGGGACTGTCTGGCGATATCGAAGTGGTGGGAGAAGCTTCCAACGGTAAAGAAGCCATCGAAATGACTAAAAGGCTCTCTCCCGACGTGGTGCTTATGGACATCGCCATGCCCCTTATGGGTGGTTTGGAGGCAACACATCGCATACATAAGGAATTTCCCAATGTAAAAGTATTGGCGCTTACTCAATATGATGACAGGGAATACGTATTTCCCGTCATCGAAGCCGGAGCCTATGGGTTTATCAGCAAGTCAGCAGCATCGTCAGAGCTTACCACCGGCATCCGCTCCGTTTACAAAGGAGATTCCTTCCTGTCACCATCGGTCGCCAAATACCTGGTAGAAGTATACCGTCAAGGCGGCACAGCAAAAAGAACCCATGACCCTTACGATGAGCTTACTGACCGGGAACGAGAAGTTCTTAAACTGCTAGCAGAAGGCTATACCATTCAGGAAATCGCCACTATGTTATCCATCAGCCCCAAAACCGCTGAGGGGCACAAGACCAGCCTCATGTCCAAGCTCGACATTCACAATCGTGCCGAACTGGTCAAATACGCCCTACGCAAAGGTATCATCACCATTTAACTACGCTCCAGTTACCAAATAACCAGGGGAAAATTAGGGTAATATCCCCCTCTCTTTTGAGGTAAAGACCTCTTCTCCTCCCTTGCTACATTGTTTACTATGATAATAAATGTGTGAACAAGTATGTAACAAAAAGGGTGGCTGGCAGAAAGTATGGAGATAAAGAACAAAGTTCTCATAGCCGATGACGAATCTGATTTCAAAGGTGAACTGCAAAGGACGATTGAGCATAACAACTATCATGTCGTCACTGCAAGCAACAGGACACAGGCACAGGAAATGGTACGTTGTGAAAACCCTCACCTTATTATCCTGGGCACCATCGCCCCACGTGGCGATGCCTTCCTCTTTCACCAGTGGCTAAAACGAAACCAGAATTTTGGCGACATACCACTTATCGTCATAGACGCTTCGCCTAATAAACAGCTAACCCAAGGGTGGACGAAAGACGAAGGTTTGAGACTCGATGCCGAAGGGTACTTCTGCAAGCCTGTTAAACCAGAAGCATTACTACCTTTCATTGAGAAATTGCTTGATAGGACAACCAGAAAAATTAAAGTCCTTGTAGTAGACGACCATGCTGTCGCCAGAGAGGGCATTTGCACCTTATTGAATTTACAGAGGGATATTGAGGTGATAGGCGAAACCACTGATGGCAAGGAAGCCATCACGAAAACGAGGCAGCTTGCGCCTGACATAGTGCTCATGGATATCGTCATGCCCGTCATGGATGGTCTGGAAGCAACCAGGCAGATA
>CAYGXH010000580.1:0-1865 GCA_964353675.1 uncultured Chlorobiaceae bacterium | reverse complement strand
CTGTACGGGCGCGGCGTGAAACTCTTCCCGAAAAATCTCGACTGCTCACCGTGCTGGAAAAAAGCGTGTCCCTACAATCTCGAATGTATTGATATGATAGATCTCGGGCACATTCATAAACTGGCCATGGAGTTCATTCGTAAAAAGAAAAAGGCGCTCGCCCGAAAAAAATAGACGAATACCTTACTCTCCGGTTAAAAAAAAGTTACGGCGTCGTGCTCTCTTGAGATTTCTTTCCATAAATCAACGACACTAGTATACCGTAGATGATATACTGGATCATACCGTAAATAAACCACTGAAACGCGATCGAATACGGCATCGCAATCATCGCATATGTGCAGTAGGCATATGGCACCGACATCATGAATCCGGTGTACACGCCATATTGAATTCCCTCAATGATCCCCTTTCCCTTGTACCATTTTGAGTAGATGAGAACGAAGAAGAAGGAAATGAAAATATAGACAAGATAGTATATCCACATTTTCTGATTCATATCGGTGCGCCAGACATTCGCCATTTCATCCGACTGGTAGTATGATGAGAGGATGACGCCGTGGACGATGAAACTGGTAATAGCCATTGCAATAAAAATTACAATAAAACCGAGCCACAATTTTTTACTCATAACCCCTCCAAATTTGTTGGGAAAATGACGTTTAAAATCCTGGGGAATTTAGGAAAGATAAAAATGAAAAGCAAAGTCGCTCCTACGGAGCTGCTGAAACAAAGTTTTATATTGTTTTGAGAAGTCCCGTAGGGACGAAATGTTTTTAGCTCAAGAAAAAGAAATATAAAAGCTCCGTCAGGAGCGAAACCTCAATCCGCGGTTCTGATATAGGATTCTCATTAACACCCCGCTTTAGCGGGGTGACTTTGAACCATCTAATGCTGAGTAACCGTTTCAACGGTTTAGAAGCTGTTGAAACAGCTGTCTACCCTCTCGCTTAGTTCAATACACACCGATGAATCGGTGTGTTAATGAGATGCTTTTATGTAATCCTTCCATTCGACCTGCCCAACTTTTCATCATTTGTATCGTGTGAATAATTGTTACCACCTTCCTAGGATAAAATATTTGCATTGTTACCCTCTCCCCTCGGTCCCCTCTCCCGAATTCGGGAGAGGGGATGTCCCGTTTCGATTTTAATCGAAGCGGGACAGGGAAGAGGATTCCCAAGTTAAAAATAAAGCCCCTCATTCCGATCACCGAGCAAATCGTTGTGCTCATTTACTTTCTTATCGTCTGCCGTGGTAAGATCAATATCGACAATCGCGATTTCAGGTTCCTCGCCTCCGAGTCTAATAAGAATCTCTCCGCGGGGAGATACGATTTCACTCTGACCGATGAAAGTCAGATCGATCCCGCCCCGGTTCTCACTTCCCACCCTGTCAGCAGTAACTGTAAATATACGGTTTTCCAGGCACCTCACTACCATTGAGTCCGGACAGTGGGGAAGAACCAGGTTCGAAGGATGGAGTATGAGTTGTGCGCCTTTCATTGTGAGTGTCCGGGTCGCCTCCGGATAAATCCAGTCGAAGCATATCATTAATCCGACCGTACCGAATGGCAATTTAAATACGGGGTAGCCAATGTTGCCGCGGGCAAAAAACAGATTTTCCCGATAGAACAAGTGGATCTTGCGGTAAACCCCGATAATACCTTCAGGACCTAAGAGAAGCGCAGAGTTATAGAGCCTGTCGGCTTGTTCAGCAAATCCGTATGCTATGTAACACGAATTTCCTTTCGCAAACTTCAGCAACTCTCGGCAGGTCGCTCCATCCTGCGGCTCGGCAAGCTGTTGAACTTCATGCAGGTCCTTAAAATTGTAACCGGTATTGAAAAGTTCGGGAAGCACATA
>CAYGXH010000579.1:0-1867 GCA_964353675.1 uncultured Chlorobiaceae bacterium | reverse complement strand
TGGTGAAATAACAGGACTCGGGGCGCATCGACTCTTTGAAGTTATCAGGCAGGTAAAACCAGATTGTAAAGTTTATCAAGCATCATCATCAGAAATGTTCGGTGAAGTAAAACAAAGCCCCCAGAATGAACAGACGCCGTTCCTTCCCATCAATCCGTATGCAGCCGCGAAGGTCTATGCCCATAATGTGGCAAGAATATATGCGAAAAGTTATAATCTTTTTATAACACGCGGTATCCTGTTCAACCATGAAAGCCCGCGCCGGGGTTTGCATTTCCTGACACAGAAAGTCACATATGGCGCGGCATGTGTTAAACTGGGCATCAAAAATTCTCCTGCGCAGAATGAGCAGTATGAACCGATTGTGAAAGATGGAAAAATTGCGTTGGGCAATCTAGACGCTCAGCGGGATTGGGGATACGCCAAGGATTATGTCGAAGCAATATGGCTTATGGTTCAGCAGGAAATTCCCGGCGATTTTGTTGTCGGAACCGGGAAGATTAGAACTGTGCGAGAATTCTGTGAAAAGGCATTTTCATACGTTGGGCTTGAATGGAAAAACCATATTCTGATTGACCAGCGATTCGTAAGACCTACGGAAACCGGCCCCACAGTAGCAGATCCAACTAAAGCTGCTGAAATCTTGGGATGGAAACCAAAAACATCATTCTCCGATATGGTCGCATTAATGGTTGAAAGCCATATACAGAAATTAAAAAATATACAATAGGAATATATTGCACTCGTTCTTTTTCTAATGTTGTCTATTAAAACATGCTAGATGCAGGTTAAATGTAATTTTGCATTAACTTATTATCGAAGGTAACCATGGCAAGCAAATTAAAAACCGCTCCGAAAAATACACCGATCCATGAAAAATCATCATGGTTTGATCGGCTCAGCGAATCAAAGAAAAATTGGTTCTGCATCAGTATCATGGCTGCGATTATACTCGTCCTCTTCTGGAATATCTTTTTCCATGGGATGATTTTTGCGGTATCAGGCGATGCAGCGGCATTCAATGCCTGGAAACAGGCCATAGAACAGATACGAACCTCGGAAAATCGGGATGATGTGTTCTGGATACCACAAATATTTACAGGAATGCCGATCTTCGGAACTCTCCTTCTTCCGAAGGATGTCAACTACATTGAAAAATTCCTCCTTCGGCTGCCTGTTGAAACACTTGTCTCGAATTCCGGTGAGGTGCGTGATATAATCCATATCTTTCTTGGCGGACTGTTCATGTTTCTCCTCTGCAGATCATTCCAGTGTTCACATCTAGTTTCGCTGTTCGCAGCATTTGTCCTGATGCTCAATCCCTATGCGATAGGTGCTCTTGAAGCACATCAGGGATCAAAACTACACGCACTGAGTGTAATTCCCCTTCTTTTCCTGTTGACCAATAAGCTGTACGCGGGACTTAGTGAAAATCGCTTTATGGATTGGAAGAACATGGTTATGTTCGGGTTGCTCGCCGCAGTTACAGGCTGGATGATGCTTTCACTCCATATACAGATTATTTTTTACGGTCTTTTCTTCATTGGCGTATTTCTCCTTTTCCAATTTATACTTTCACTGCGAAAAGAACCTATTAAAAGCTTCCGGAATGTGTTTGTGATTGCATGTGCACTCTTTATTGGTTTGGTAATTTCTGCGTATGTTAATCTGCCCACTCTGGAATATTCACACTATTCTATTCGCGGAAGTATCGGCGGAGAACAGAGCGGTTTAAATTACGACTATGCAACCAGCTGGTCATTCCACCCGTTCGAGATCATGAATTATCTTATCCCGTCATTCTTCGGATTCGCTTCGCCTTTTTACTGGGGCTGGATGCCCTTTACCGAAAGCACTGTGTACATCG
>CAYGXH010000578.1:0-1870 GCA_964353675.1 uncultured Chlorobiaceae bacterium | reverse complement strand
GCATCACCCCCTCCTACGAACATGATATACATTACCCGCGACTTAATTCTGCCGGATAATATTTCGAATGCCCGGATCATTATATCGTGTCTTTTCTCCCTGCGAAATCCCGCTACATTGACAATGACAACAGCATCATCGGGAATACCCAGTTTTTTACGCTGACTTTTTCGGTCGAAGGTGGGTGGCGGCAGGCTCCAAAAATTAGTGTCGATACCGTTGTAGACTACAGTTTTCAACCGCGAATTGGGTATCCGGAATAGACGGCGAAGGTATTCTCTCTGATTCATGCAAGTTGTGACCACCTCATCCTTCCCGGAGAGCAGTCTGGCGAAAATAAAGCCCTGGATGTACTCTTTCACGTAACGGGGTTTGGTGCTGTGCAAGAGAGTAATATTCCGGACATCCAATTTTCCATTGTGAATTGAATGTCTGAGAAAAAAATATGTAAAGTAATCTACTGCAACCCCGGCTTTGATATTATAATCATTAATAATTCTCTTTATGGAATTGCACGGTGAAAGATCGAACCTCCATTTCCGCGGGAAAACAAATTTTATAATTCCTTCCGGAACACGCCCGTAAAGAGGATCATCCAATGAACCGAGCGATATCAGGATGGGCGTAATTCTTTTACGGTCTATTGTTTTCAATATATTAATAAGAAAAGTTTCTGCGCCTCCGATAGGCATACGGGGAACCAGAAACAAAACATTTTGAGGACTCATTTTACCGTATCCTCCGAGAGTATAATTTCAAATACATCGGTTGCATTTTTGGGAGAATGGTGTTTCTCGACATACCGGCGCAGATCATCTTCCTTCACATCATATTTATCGTTAGCGATTAGATTTTCCAATAAACTGATATCGCCATCGCAAACATAGCCCAAGCGATGCGTTTTAATCACGTCACCCGGATCTACAAATAATGAAATTACCGGAGTGCCGAGCGCCCATGCTTCCAGGAAGGCATTTGGAAAACCTTCCATCTGCGAGGTATTTAAGAGAACTTTTGCACCTGCCACTTTATCTAATGTCTGTTTTCGGTTTAATCTCCCATGCAGAACAACATTCGGGCATAATTGCAGTTCCTTTTGTATTCTTATGCCTTTTGTGTCTCCGGGAGCGCCGATGAATTCGAAAGTCGTACTGTTTAACTTCTTAATAACAGGTACAAGCAAATGCAAGCTCTTACGGCTGGTTATCGCACCGACAATCAAAACATTGCGCCTCTCACGTTTTCT
This sequence comes from uncultured Chlorobiaceae bacterium, assembly GCA_964353675.1. Taxonomy (GTDB): domain Bacteria; phylum Bacteroidota; class Ignavibacteria; order UBA10030; family SZUA-254; genus CAYGXH01. The sequence continues at coordinate 624 of CAYGXH010000578.1, read as the reverse complement.
TTCTACCTGTGAAATATCACTGTTAACGATATTTGGGAACAGCATTGATTTAAAACCACATTTGTCAGCTAATTCCTGTTGGGATCGATGCTGTACGAGGATCAGATTGCTAGAACGCGGAATGATCGCATAAGCAAGTTCATTCGGAATTATGGTTGATATCCAGTCCCACAAGTTTGCATTTTTTCTGTAAAAGATTTTATATCGTTCATGAAAAGTCCAAAGTTCTGAATCATGCGACAAAGCCATTACGAACTTTGCCCGTAATCGTCGTGCAACATAAAGCGGCAAGAAGAAGAGATAAGTACATCCTCTCACATAGTAAACTGACGCGTTGGCAGATCGTAAACACCTGATGAGATTTGGGATACGATGCGTAAAAAAACGTAGACCCCGGATCCCACGATCCCAATTTGGCAGCGCTTCAATCCAAATATTTCTCTGATATTGAAAACTTGACCGGGCTTCACGGTCAATTACTACTACATAAATTCCATGTGATGCCAAGGCATTCGCAAGCAAAGCCATTTGTAATTCTGCCCCGCCGACGACCTTCCCCCGTAGAGCATCCAACACGTTATAGCCGAATATGCAGACTCTTTCCATTCCCTTAAATTACCAATT
>CAYGXH010000577.1:0-1871 GCA_964353675.1 uncultured Chlorobiaceae bacterium | reverse complement strand
TCACTGACGGACTGCTTGTCATGCCTACCAAGCGCGCGACATATCAGATGTTTCTTGCAGGAATCCGAAACCGAATCGGTGTTGGACATATTTTTTACGAAGTAGTGACCTTCATGAAAGGAGTATCACGTAAAAAGTACATCCCTCTTCGCCACGAATCAGATTATTGTATCGATCTCGCACGAAAGATCGGAGTGATTACCCATAACCTTCAGCCCGAGATATTCATAACTCAAGAGGAACGTGACAACGCCTCCAATATTCTCCGGCAGTGCGGCGTTGAACCGGATCAGGAAAATATTTTCATTCACACGGGTTCCGGTGGATCATCTCCAAACTGGAGCGAGAGTAGATATGCGCTCCTTATTAATCGTATACTAAATGAATATCCGGATTCCGTATTGAAGATAGTTCTTACGGCACGCGAGATGAGCAGTCAATTTCACAGCACACTGAAAGCTCTCCCGGGCGGACGGATCATCGATGTATCACAATCTTACAAATCACTCCGGGAATTGATCACCATGATAGCTCACGCGGATGTCCTTGTCAGCTCTTCCACAGGACCTCTCCATCTGGCAAACGCGCTTAACGTCGGCTGCATCGGCCTCTACTGTCACAGGCCAATGAACTGTTCAACTCTATGGGGAGTGTTCAATCCGCGGTCGGTTAACATTGAAGTACCGGAGGAATATTGTAATAAACACTGCAGTGTTGATAAGGAGAAGTGTGCCTTTGAAGACGGTATTACCATCGACAGTGTAATAGAAAGTATCAGTCAACTATTGGCGGGAAAAAACAAATGACACAATCAAAAATAAAGATTCCACAATGCAAACGGTATACCGGGTATAAACCCTGCATCCAGTATAAAAATTGTCTGACGGATGGCTGTCAAAATGATGTGATTTCAAATCGTATCGGAACAAAAATTCTTATCGTTGCGCTAGAGGGCCTGGGCGCAGTACTCTCTGCAACAACGATTCTCCATGCATTAAAACGAAAGTATCCTATCAGTACAATTCACTGGATCACGAGGGAAAACGCGCAGACGATCCTTTTAAATAATCCTTTTATCGATAATATTTTTATCTGGAACGATGAGCAGAGAATGATCGTCAGAAATATATCATACGATGTTCTCATCAATACAGATAAATCAGATCACGCGTGTGCTTTTTCACTTGAGGTGAAAAGCAGGAAAAAGTTTGGCTTTCTCCTTAATGCAGATGGAATAATCATTCCTGTCAACAAGGGTGCTCTCTATAATTACAGTATGGGAATTGATGACCAGCTCAAATTCCAAAAAAACAAGCGAACAGGAGTCGATATTCTTCATGAAACATGTGAATTAAAATTTAAGAAGGATGAATACGTTTTCCGATTCTCTGATGAAGAACGCGCCTTCATAGACGAGTACCGGAAAAGCATCAAATACGATCCTGACAAAATCTACATTGGATTCAATACCGGCTGTTCACCGCTTTTCCCGAACAAAAAAATGACCCTTGAACAGCACGTGAAGGTTATTCGTCGGATCCTTGTTGACCAACGAGCAGTGATTGTTCTCCTTGGTGGGCGGGAGGATACAGAACATAACGCTCAGATTCTTAAGTCGTTTTCGCGGGACGATAGAAAAAAAATTGTTGCCACACCGACGGAGCTAGGTATACGGAAGGGGGCGTGTTTCATCGATATTTGTGACGTCATCATTACCGGCGACAGCTTCGGCATGCACCTCGCCATCGCGCTCCGAAAGCACGTTATTGTATGGTTTGGCCTCTCCTGCTGGACGGAAATTGAACTGTACGGGCGCGGCGTGAAACTCTTCCCGAAAATCCGCAAAGGTGGTGAACTTGGTCAATCGCGAC
>CAYGXH010000576.1:0-1879 GCA_964353675.1 uncultured Chlorobiaceae bacterium | reverse complement strand
ATCCATCAATGCCCGAGCGGATCAAAATAATGGTGGCAAAGGTTGAAGATATCGAAATCATAATCACCGATTCAGAGGTAGAAGCTCTCATTCTGGAGGCGAACCTCATCAAAAAAATCAAACCCCGTTACAATGTCAGTCTCAAAGATGATAAATCGTATCCTTACATCGTCGTCACGAACGAACCGTATCCCAGGATTTTTGTCACTCACCGAATTGTTCGTGACGGTTCGCGCTATTTCGGACCGTACACTGACGTCAAAAGCATGCGGGTATCTCTGAAAATGGTCCGGGATATTTTCATGGTAAGGAGCTGCAATTACTTTATTGATGATGAGGTAATCGGGAAGAAAAAAATACGGGTATGTCTCGATTACCACATCAAGAAATGCGGCGGCCCCTGTGAGGGGATAGTCAGGCGCGATGAGTACGCTTCAATGGTAGAAGAGGTCGTCCAGGTCATCAAGGGGAAGGTAAAGAGTCTCATCGCCGACTTACGGGAAAAGATGGAGATTGCATCGGCTGAGACGAGATTTGAGAATGCAGCGCAGATAAGGGATAAAATTCGGATGCTGAGCGTCTATACCGATCGTCAGAAAGTAATCGATACGGAATCGGGAGACCGCGATTTCATTGCAGTCGCCCGGCAGGATGATGACGCGTGTGGTGTGATCTTCATGCTTCGGGACGGTATGATCGTCGGACGGAGGCATCTTTACCTCAGCGTAGTCATGGGGCAAAGTCAGTCTGAAATTATGGAAAGGCTCGTCGAACATTACTACCTGAACACGGATGATATACCGCGGGATGTACTTCTGAGCAGTCATATCGCTAATACGAATCTGATTACCGCGATGTTGAAAGAAAAATCGAATCATGTTGTAACGATCTATATACCGAAAATTGGTGATAAAGCGAAGCTGATGGAGTTGTGCAAAAAGAATGCGGAATTGCTCCTCACCGAACTGCTGATTCAGAAGGAACAGCGAACGAAAATCCTCCCGAATTCCCTTATCGAGTTACAGGCACAGTTACGTTTGCCGCGGCTGCCCCACCGGATAGAATGTTTTGACATTTCAACTCTTCAGGGTACCGATACCGTTGCATCCATGGTTGTCTTTGTTGATGGTAAGCCAAAAAAATCTGAATACAGGAAATTCAAAATTGAATCTGTAGGCGGTATAGACGACTTCGCGAGCATGAGGGAAGTGATAATGAGGCGATACTCCCGGCTTATTGAAGAATGCGGGATTCTTCCCGACCTCATCGTTGTCGACGGTGGTAAAGGTCAGCTCTCGAGCGCTCTGAGTATCCTGAATACTCTGAGTAGTAAGATTTCAGGTGATGGCCCGGAACGCATCCCAATCATCGGATTAGCGAAACGACTTGAGGAAATTTACACACCGGGGAATAGCGAACCGTTTACAATTCCGAGAAGTTCTCCCGGTCTGAGACTGATCCAGCGGATACGCAATGAGGCGCACAGGTTTGCGATCAGTTATCATCGTGTACTGCGGAAGAAAAGGATTCTTCAGACCGAGCTTGACCTTATAAAAGGCATCGGCAAGAAGCGGGCAAAAGAGCTGCTCGACGCTTTCGGTTCGGTCCAGGGAGTGAAATTTGCAACTGTCGAGCAATTAACTGCGGTTGTGGGCGATTCGGTTGCGGCGGCAATAAGAGAATACTACATTTCATCCGACGAGCACATAGCCACTGAACAATCCTGACATAAGATGTCGTCATTTTGCTTACATTGATTTTATCAATATTCTTATTGCTTTTTATTTAAAATATTCTTATTCTCAATATAGATTGTGTGTGTCCGGTTCCCGCTTCGAAGTCATGGCCCTCCCACATGATTTCACCGCTGGACACACAC
>CAYGXH010000575.1:0-1880 GCA_964353675.1 uncultured Chlorobiaceae bacterium | reverse complement strand
CGAGATCGAGGATTTCTACTGTATTACCGTCTTGTTCCAACATCGCTCCCAGGTATTCAAGACCAAGGGGAGGATAAATCGAACGTACATCTTGTGTACTACCAAAGAGGTCGAAGTGCGTATACGCTTCTGGAATTTTAATGAGACAAAACTTCATCGTCTCTACTCGATTGGTTATAGTGAAAAATGTGCGTTTTGGTTATATCTTTTTGCATCACCCCGGTGGAAATGACCTATTGCATATCCTTGATTAGTAATTCTTCTTTACGAACTCGGCGATTTTCTGCCCGTTCGTGATCCAAGCATGCTTCTCGTAGCCGTATCGAAGAATGTTCTCGTACAATGTCGTCCATTCTTTCCCGAAGAGCCCTGCATACGACACCGGATAAGAAAACGTCCAATTGTGCCAGAGTACCGTAAGGACACCACCGAGCTCTTCAACCATATCCATGAGGCTTTTGATGTATCCCCACGCTTCGGCTGCATCACATTTCATGTAAGAGAAAAGAGTGATATCGACAACGCACGATGGAATTTCAATGATATCAATGGTCGTGCCGTCACAGAGATTATAAGGTTTGAACGGGTGACACATACCATTTCGAAACCCAATCATATCATGGTACCCAAGCGAGGAATCGTAGGTGAATCCGGCCTGAGAGAGCAGGCTCCAGGTTTTGGGTATCTTGAAGCGGTACAGATGGTTTCTGGCGCCAACGACCTCACGTCCGCACACCGTTTCCAATGCTGCTTTCTCAACTTTTATCTTCTGGAGGTCGTCATAGGTGGAGAAGCTGGTATGAAGCCCGATTTCGCAGTCACTATCGAGAATTGCGTGAAGCTCGTCCGCGATCCCCTCAAGTCGATATTTTGTTCCAAATACATCCTCTGGGGTCGACAGGAAAAAAAAAGTGGAGGAGGCATCGTACCGGCGCTCCAAGTCGATGATTTGCTGAAAGTTCATGTACAGCTTCTCCTTGCGCTCGTGCAAAGAGAGGAATCGGAGGAATCCAAAGGGATCTCGATGGAGGGGGTACGGCAGGAGGGACCGGAGGGTCTGCCGTGATGAGCCTGCGATGTCGTCGACGTCATGGGAAAGAAAAAGAGCGAATTTTTTACCGTCAGGGTATTCCGGGTGAAACCCGTGGCGTACCATATATCGGGAAACAGCGGGATTAAGAATATTAATTGGACCGCCCGCTGCATATGGGACCCGTTCGTATCGATCCGTTGTTTTCGGAAGGTACTCTCCTTCTTTCGTGAATAACGTCCATAGTGATGCCTCGTTATGTAGCTCATCGAGGTAAGAACGTAATCCGTACTTCGGGTGTAGATCTGAGATCATGCCTCATATGAATCCGACTACTCTATGAAATATTCTTCCCCTTCCCTTTTTAAAAACAATAAAATATCAAGAATTCGATAGCATGTTCATCCGTGATAGCAGGAAGGCGTGTTCCATTGACGAGTTTCTTTAGAAACCCTGATTTCCTCTTAAATCTCTCAAGCTTGATTATGTATAGAAAAAAGCCGTATGCATTCCTTAAAAAAATCTCTCCGTGGTACTGGTTCACTCGGCCTATGACGAGATACTTGATGAGCGCTTTTGACTATGATTCTCTGATTGGAGTAGAGATCGGAACGGAGTACGGGTTGAATGCGAAGACGATGGTGACACAGCTTTCACTCAAACAGTTGTATCTGGTTGATCCCTACCGTGATGATGATACAATGTATCGTGAAGCCCAGAGGTATCTCGCGAACTACCGAGAAGTAATCACTTTCATCCGAAAAACATCCGAAGCAGCAGTTATTGACATTCCTGACGCTGTGGATTTTGTTTACATCGATGGCTCTCATGCATATGAGGCAGTTAAAAG
>CAYGXH010000574.1:0-1881 GCA_964353675.1 uncultured Chlorobiaceae bacterium | reverse complement strand
GTGGTGATAGAATGACTTCCGTCTAATGAAAATGTGAGTTCATTAGACACACCCTAATATAAAGGAAGCCGGTAGAGAAAATTTATATTAATGATAATAATATATAAAATCATAAGTGATTTTTGATGACACATGTAAAATCATATCTTATTTTAATCAGTTACCTATTAATTGCATTTCTTATCATTGGAAGCTTCTCAGTAAATTCAATTAATAATCTTAATGAAAAAAATCAAAGTACATATCAACAAGAATCGCTGTGGATTGATGCAGATAGCGATCTTGGAAGTATAACTCTGAGAAATGGTTTTATTCATGGTCGAGATGAAAGCCAAGCATATTACAACGAATCAATGATAGCTGCCTTGGAACCTGAAGAATGGCGTCTCTACAAATACCAAACCTATTCACTTGCCCAAAACTTTCCGGTAAGCATTACCTATGAACCGTATGAGCATTATGTGTGGTCTCAGGGTGGATTCCCCTATGCAAATCCATGGGAAGATTGGGATGAATACGAAACATATGTTCTGTATGACCTGCAGTCGGTCGATTATTATTTCCCTGATTTTCCACCAGAGTATTATGATATCTGGAATGAACCTGACCTCTCTTATTTTTGGCATGGAACATATAATCAGCTTCTTGAACTGTTCTATCGGACGTACACAGTAATTAAAGAGTACAAACCTGAGGCAAAAGTTGTTGGTCCGAGCATCTCATGGTTTAGACCTGGATATCCTGGTGTTGCTGGCATTATCGATTTTCTCGTGGATCTTGACACTATTTATGGAGTACGATTCGACGCGATTTGTTGGCATGAAAACGGGGGTACTGCCTCTTCTACTCAGCCGGATGGGATTCCGTCGAGAGCACAGTATCTCCGCTCACAAATACAAATACACTTTCCACCAGAGTATAATCCTGAATTTCACGTCAATGAGTTCATGGGAAAACAAGTCCATCTTTCACCAGGGTGGAACGTCGGTTTTTTATACTACCTTGAAAAAGCTCATATTGATAGAGCGATGCGGAGTTGCTGGTGGGTCTATTCCTATGCGCCCTATGAGAGCTGGTGTGATTGCTGGGAAGGATTAAATGGGATGCTGATGAACGATGGTGAAACACCTCAACCAGTTTATTGGGTATGGCAGACCTTTGCTCAGATGAAAAAAGAAATTAAACTTGATGGTGCATCCTCTGATGTTCACACTAATGTGATCGCTACAAGAAACGCATCTACAAATATTATTACCCTCTTGTTCGGTCGTTATTTGAAAACATCCTCAAACACTGTCGGGGTTACGATTCAGGATTATCACTATTCACCTGGAAATATTCGTATTAAAACCGAAATCATATACAATAGTCCCGAATTCTACACAGATCCTCCAAGGGCACTTCCTATGCCCAATGGTCCAGAATGGGTCTCTGATGAAATAGTCGAGGTAATTGATCAAACAATACAAATTATGTTAAACGATTATGCCGATGGTGATGCATATATAGTTACCGTTTACCCACCACCACAAGTACCTGAAATATCTGGCACAGTTAATGGAAAACCCAAAATAGAATATGAATATACCTTTGTATCAGAAAATCCTTCTGGAAACGATTTATTTTATTACATTGATTGGGGGGATGGTACTGTCGATGAATGGATTGGACCATATTTCTCTGGGGAAGAAATAACAGTAGGTCACAGTTGGGAAAAAAAGGGGTCATTTACTGTTAAAGCGAAAGTAAAAGATTCCTCTGGTGCTGAAAGCGGCTGGGGTACTCTTTCTGTGACAATGCCATATTCCTATAACCTACCATTCATGCAATTCTGGATTAAATTATTTGAGCTATTCCCACACGCGTTCCCAATACTACGAC
>CAYGXH010000573.1:0-1884 GCA_964353675.1 uncultured Chlorobiaceae bacterium | reverse complement strand
CGGTACCATCACGAACAACCAGAAAGCGGATTTTCCCGCCCGACCGTTTTGCGTATAGCCAGCCGTTGATTGTAACTTCCTCACCGACATATTTGGCTAATTCTTCTATATATCTGCGTTCCATATTTCTTATGATATGTTGTTGTGAAGGTGAAGAAAATATACAAAAGAAATTAAAGAACTACAATACTGTGGAGCAGAGAGCAATGAGCTAAGAGCTTAGAGCGGAGAGCATAGAGTGGAGAGCAAAAGCACAAACTACAAAGCACAAAGGACAAATGACCCGCAAAGAAGACGGCGGGCAGGCAAATGACCAGGCACCCCGAACCTTGCGAAGGTTTGTTAAACTCAAACTGAGCAATCCTTCGCAAGGTTTGCTAAGGACTCAGCGCAAACAACTCCATGCTCTTAGCTCTATGCTCTCTGCTTATTTACGAAGTACCAAGTACAAAGAACAAAGTACAAATCCCTTAGAGCTGAGGTCGTTCTCCTTGTTCCAGCCACTCAAACGGATGTTCTATTTAAAAACGGATTTGGTGTCGGTTAATGAAGTGATTGTTACTGCCGCAGTCAATCCGAAGAGAGATCGAGCATCTTGATATCTTTTATATACTTGACTGTTTTATCGTCCTTGAGTGATTTTAATTTATCCAGTTTTTCAACCAGACGATTGATGTTGTCATCGATAATCTTGTGAAAATTACGCTGTTCGCCGGTTCCGAATATCTTCGTAAATGAACCGGAGAGATCTTTCATATCTTTCAGCGGAACTTCAAAATCATTTACCAAGGCGGCTATGGCCTCCCTGATAATTTTCAGTCGCTGCTGACTGATTTCTATCTGAATCAGCTGATTACTTAATCGGCGTTTTTCAATTACGCTGAGCACAGTCCTCGGTAGAACCGGGGAGGATATCTCTTCTTTGACGAGGTAATCATCGACGCCGAGTTTCATAATATCCAGGGCGAGATCGATATCTTTATTTACGGTGAGAAAAACGATAGGAATCGTTATTTTTTTTGCTTTCAACTCTTTGGTGATTTCAAATCCGTTTCTTCCGGGGAGGAAATAGTCCATGAGGATGATATGGAAATCGAGATTGGCATCGAGTTCTTTCATTGTCTCGGTGTAGTTTTCTTTCCACACGATTTCGAATTTATCCTTATCGAAACGGTTAAGGTAAACCTGCACTAGTTTTGCGAAATCTTTGTTGTCTTCCACCAACAGAATGCGTATTTTTTCTTTTTCCATTGTATCCCTCTACGATTCTTGCGGACGCGTTTTTGGAATTGTAAAGTAGAAAGTTGACCCGAGTCCAATCTCGGAATCTACCCAGATTTTGCCTTTATGCAATTCGATGATTTTTTTCGCAATTGCCAATCCGGCTCCGGACCCTTCGTACTCTTCACGGCGATGAAGCCGTTGGAAAATGATGAATATTTTATTAAAAAACTCTTTTTCTATGCCGATACCGTTATCGCGGACATAGAAAAGATAGCAATTATTTTCTGCATTACGAAATCCGATTTCCACATTCGGATTCCGTTTATCGTTGAATTTAATCGCATTCGCTATAAGATTCCTAAATACAATTTTTATCTGCGTTCCATTACAGTAAATATCAGGCAGCGCTTCCGACACCGAGAATGTCACGTTCCTCTGGTGGATGATGAATTCCATATCAGTTCTGATTTCACTCACTACTTTACCTATATTCACATCTGTGTATGATTCCAACGGTCTGCTGACTCTCGAAAGGAGAAGCAGATCATCAATTAATCCCTTCATTCTGGTAGTCGCTCCGACAATAGAATCAAGATACTCCTTCCCCTCCTGCTGGATAACTCCCTCATAATCTGCCTGCAAAATCCGGCTGAAACCTTC
>CAYGXH010000572.1:0-1892 GCA_964353675.1 uncultured Chlorobiaceae bacterium | reverse complement strand
AAAGCCGTCGGAGATATGAAACTCGAACAAAGGAAAGGGAATTGACAGTGAAATACGCATATTATCCCGGATGCAGTCTCGAGAAAACACAGCGAGGGTATGATGAGTCCGTAAGGGCAGTATTCAAGGAACTCGATCAGGAGCTTGTCGAGATTGATGACTGGAATTGTTGCGGTGCAACTGTGTACATGTCTGTTAAGGAAACGGTTTCTCTTGCCGTATCGGCGCGGAATCTGGCTCTGGCGGAGCGAATGCGACTTGAGATCGTGGCGCCGTGCAGTTCCTGCTTCACGGTCCTCTCCAAGACGAACCGTATTCTCAATCAGGTACCCGAAATGTATGCGGCTGTCAATGAAGCACTTGCGGAAGCATCTCTGAGCTACAGCGGAAGGACAAAAGTCCGGCACCCACTCGATATCCTCATGAATGATATTGGTATTGAAACAATTCTTAAAAAAGTGAAAAGAAATCTGAATGGTCTGAAAATAGCTCCGTACTATGGATGCCAGATCGTACGTCCCGACAAGACTTTCGATGACAAGGAAGATCCCATTCTGATGGATCAGCTCTTCCGCAAATGCGGCGGAGAAATGGTTTACTATCCGATGAAAGTCCGGTGCTGCGGCGGAATGCTCATGACAACGTTTGAAGAAACGGCTCTGAAGCTGAACAAGGACCTCCTCGAATGCGCGGCATTTAATGGCGCAGATGCAATTGTAACAACCTGTCCGCTCTGCCACTTTAATCTGGAGACATATCAGGGAAAGATCAACAGCACGTTCGGCACTAACTTTTCTATACCGATACTTTACTTCACGCAACTGCTGGGAATCGCATTAGGTATTCCGGAAAAAACCCTCGGACTGGACTCCGGTTTCATTCCGCTCGGCCAGAAGATTACCTCTCTCGTGGTAGTGTGATCTCAGTATCCGTCACAAAGGACAGTGAGAAGTACAGATTGATGAACAGTAATATAACAACATACATCATAACATCGATCCCGCCGCATTACAGAGCGGTGATGGACCGGCTCTTGGAGAAGAACTATGTCACAGAATGGTAACGTTAAAATCGGTGTATACATCTGCCATTGCGGTGTAAACATTTCCGCAACAGTTAATATCGCGCAGGTCCGCGATTTCATTTCGAAAGCACCGAATGTCGTCATAGCACGCGACTACAAATTCATGTGTTCCGATCCTGGTCAGGATCTCATCAAGCAGGATATAAAAAATCTTGGGATTAACAGGGTTGTCGTCGCCGCCTGTTCCCCATTGATGCACGAGCTGACTTTCCGTCTTGCCGCTGAATCCGCAGGGCTGAACCGATACCTCGTACAAATTGCGAACATCCGAGAGCATTGCTCCTGGATTCACGATGATCGGGATCTTGCGACGAACAAGGCAAACGCTCTCGTCAATGCTGCCGTCAGGCGCGTAGCCCTGCACGAACCGCTGGAAATCACAAAGGCGAAGATTAACAAGAACACACTTATTGTCGGGGGCGGTATAGCCGGCATCCAGGCTGCGCTCGAGATTGCCAATGCAGGGTATCAAGTGTATCTCGTTGAGAAAGAACCCACAATCGGCGGCCGCATGGGGCAGTTCGATAAAACCTTCCCCACCCTCGACTGCGCGGCATGTATTCTGACACCCAAGATGGTTTCTGTCGGGCATCGGAAAGACATTACACTCATGACATACTCCGAAGTTGATGCCGTGAGCGGGTATATGGGAAACTTCAAGATTAAGGTTCGTAAAAAAGCCCGGTACGTTGACACAGAAAAATGCACGGGCTGCGGACAGTGCTGGAGTCACTGCCCGGCAATCCGGATCCCGGCTGGCCGGACTATTACTATCAACGGTAAGCTGGTGAACGAAATAATCAAGAAA
>CAYGXH010000571.1:0-1904 GCA_964353675.1 uncultured Chlorobiaceae bacterium | reverse complement strand
TGGCTGTCGATGAAACCATGCTTCTTTTCTTCATCGTAGGGATTTGCACGCTTCACTTTCCGGCCGAGTCCTTCCACTCTATCAACTATTTTCCTTTCCATCTCAAACTGTGCTTCCCAGCAGCTCCGGTTTGCCGCCAGACGAAGGTCGCCGCTTGCTACGAGGTAGATAGTTTTCATTTCTGCTTCCTTCTGCTTAAGATTTATAGCTCGATCTCAAGAATATCATTTTTATTCAACTTGAGTCCCCGTACGAAATTAATTTTCACTTCATCCCGGTTCCCTGATATGCTTATGTCAACCTGCTTGCCGTTAAGGCGCGCTTCAGCTTTTCTCCCCAAACGTATGCCAGAATCTAATTTCAAGGTTTTCAATTGAAGGGAGCCGTATGTTAAATCCAGCCGTGTGAGAGATTTTTTCTCCCCCTTCTGTTGGCTGAAGGTTCCCCAACCACTGCCGCACGACCAGTATGTTCGAAACTCACTTTTAGAGATGCGGGGAACAAAAGTCATTTCCTGATCAATGCCATCATAATAGTATCCCGAGAGACTGAGGAGCACAGCCCAGCTTGCCATGGCACGGGCGTAGTGATGACCGCATTCTTCCTCGTCCCACGGATTCCTGCGCTCGCCGTTGTACCGGTCCCTCATAGCTTTCACAATATTTAAACCCTCGTCGATCCAGCCGTTATAAATCAGCGATGCAGCAACCTGATATTCAATACCTGTCCATACTTCATCACTGTAAACGAACGGCAGTGCAGGTCGATTCCCGCGCGGCCAGGAACAGAGAAGGAGTCCTGCTTCATCGTTGAGCGCGTAAACACGCTGTACATTCCCAAACTCGCTGAGCGATTGTTTAAAGTTATAGTCATAAATTGACTTCATTGCCTTCCTGACATGGTCGGGATTCAATACATACCCTACTCCGACCACGTGGGCAAGATATTGGCCTAACAGCTGGTCAGATAAGCATCCTTCGCCGTACTGGTATTTTGGATTCTTGCACGTAGTATCAGAAGATGAAAGCGATGATTTCTTTTTACAGTCGGGACTGCAGCTTTCCTCCGGAGAGACTAAATGCTTTGGTACTTCGAGTCCCTTAAGTACATCTACCTTCTGGATGTAGTAATCATCCATCCAGAGCAATTCATCATACTTTTTACTGCCGGACTCAAAAAGATTTTTATACTCCTTTGCCGCTGATTTCTCACCGATCGCTTCGGCCATTTCCGAAGCAGCTTTAAGAGCGCCAAGGTACAGCGATCCGGTCATTGTGTTCGGACCATAGAATTCGATATCGTACGTATTGTGTTGTTCGCCCTCCATGACCCCATCCCGATTTGGATCCCAGGGCATTGGTATCTGCTCTTTCGTCCATTTGAAGCCCACGGGCGGCGGATCTCCCGATCCCTTCCACGCGAATTCCAGTGCAAGCTTGACGTTTTTCCAAATTTTCCTGAGCCACTGAGTATCGCCGGACAGTTTCCACTCGCGGTATGCCTTCATTATACAGCCCATCTGTCCGTCGGCGCAGGCTTTGAACTTCCACCAGTTTTCACCGAGAGGAACGAATGTCCGGAAGGTCATGTAGCCGTTCGGCAGTGTATTATTAAGAAAATCAGTTTCACGCATCGAACGCTCAAGCTCCGGAAACAGGAATGCTAGCGTCTGCTCATAGTTCCACACGTGTGTGCAATTCAAAGGGCAGCACCCTCCCTTGTCGCTCACTCCCTCGAATCCGAAAAAGGATCCGTCCTCCAGTAAAATACATACATTCGATTTCAGTGTCGACATCTGACTCGATACTGCATCAAGAACGTACTCGGGATATGTAGAGCTGAATAGCGCGTCATGAAAAGAACGGGTTTCCTGTTCGAGGTGCGGTAAATTTTCCACAACATAT